>NZ_JBHXRL010000005.1:0-183924 GCF_042717315.1 Streptomyces sp. NPDC058650 | reverse complement strand
TCGTCGGGGGATGGGTCGGCTCGCCCGGCTCGTCGCCGTAGCCGCCGGGTTCCCCCGCCTGGGCGCAGAGGTCGCCGACGGCCGCCGCGACGAAGCCGCCGAGCTCCATGCTCTTGCCGCAGACGTCCGCGGGCAGGGGGCCCTGGACCTGACCCGCCGTGCCGGGACCGGGGGAATCGCCCGTACCGGCATGGGAGTTGGCGGCTAGCGCGAATCCGCCGGTCAGCGACAGGATGCCGGTCGCTGCCGCCGCGGTGAGTACTTTCCTGCTGATGATGGACCGCATACCGCTCTTCCTCTGGAGAAAGGGAGAGACCGGCGAGGATCCCCCCTCGCTCCGACCGGCCAGTCCACGCCGACGTTCGCGTGGAATGGACCAGACAGTAGGGAGCGGGGCCCCACGTCAAGCGGGGGCCACACGGCGGCCGATCAGAAAATCATTCGATCAGCCGCCCAGCGGGAGGCCGCCGAGCAGCGCGGAGCCGCCCTTGCCGGCCTCGTTGAGCTGCCCCAGGGTGTCCGTGGCGGTCTTCACCGGGGAGCCGTCCGTGGTGCTGCTCAGCATGTCCGTCTTCAGCCCATTGGCGGCGATCGCCTCCAGGCCACCGTTCAGGCTGGTGGGGGTCAGCGCCTCCGTGGCCATGGCGGGCGCGGCGGCACCCAGCGCCACGAGCGAACCGGCGACGATCGCGGCGACCTTGGTGGACTTCATGGGGAGAATCCTTCCTCTGTTCTTTCAAGTCACGTTCCACACAGGGTTTTTGGCCGAATCCCGTGTGTCGTTCTGCCTTCTGTAACGAGAGGTGCGCTCCCCGGAAACTCCGGGAGGAAGGATTTCTCGACACTGCACCCGATCGATGTCGACCGGTGCTATTTGTCGCGCGCGAAGGCCCGTACCGGTTCGGCGGACGCCGGGCCGGTACGGGCCTTCGCGGGGACTACCTGACGGGAAGCGGGGGCTTGACCGGCAGATCGGGGACGTCGACCGGCGGCTTCACGGGCGCGTCGACCGGCAGCTCGGGCGGGTCGACCGGCAGCTCGGGCGGGTCGACCGGCAGCTCCGGCGCGGTGACCGGGAGCGCCGGGAGTGCGGGCAGTCCGGCCAGGTCCGGTGCGGGCAGACCGCTGCCGAGCACGGTGGCGACGGCCAGATTGACCAGTGACGTCAGGGTCGCGGTCACCTGCGGTACGACTCCGCCGGCGTCGCCCGAGGTGACGGCGGCGAGCAGTCCGGCGACGGCCTTCTCGACCGTGGCGAGGGCGTCGTCCACGATGTCCGCGGGCGCGGCGGTGGCCTTCGCACCGGCGGCGACGGGCAGGCTCACCGGCGGCTTCACGGGAAGGTCAGGCGCGGGGAGGTCCGGAGCCGGGAGATCCGGCGCGGGGAGGTCCGGGGCCGGGAGATCCGGCGCGGGGAGGTCCGGGGCTGGGGTGTCCGGCAGTGGCGCGGGGGCCGTTTCCTTGGCCTGCTCGACGGCCGCCGCGATCTTCGCCTTGAGGGCGTCGGCGTCGGTCGCGGGCAGCTGGCCCGCGTCGGCCTTGAGGGCGGCCGTGACGAGTTCGGTCACGGGGGTCGTCACCGAGCCGAGCTCGCCGAGGGCCTCGGCCTGGGTCAACAGGGCGGCGGCTTCGGGGAGGGGCGCGTGGGCGGCCCGGTCGGCCGCGGAGGACGGATGGTGTTCGCCGGCGACGGCGGGTCCCGCCGCGCCGAGGGTGATGGCGGCGGATATCGCCAGGGCGGTGAATCGGCGTGTAGCCAGGGGACGCATATGTGTTCCTTTTCCTTATGCGTCGGACAACTTCTCTCCCACCGTGCCTGCGGGTATAGCCCTCCGCAACCGGGGAACTACTGAGCGCCACGTCTCCGTTCGAGTGAATCCACCCTTCTGGCCTGCCCCTCGAAGGGGCGTACGCCGTTGCACCGAACGGCGCACGACGGTGCGGCCGAACGAGTAGCCCACCAGTCCCCGCAAGGAAAAAGCCGGTGCGCCCACCCCGATCGGGGTGGGCGCACCGGCTTCGGAAGGACCGATCCGCTGTGCGAGATCAGACGTTGGCGCAGAAGTTGCCGAAGGTCGGGTTCAGCGCGCCGATGACGCTGACGGTGTTACCGCAGACGTTGACCGGGATGTGGACCGGGACCTGGACGACGTTGCCGGAGCCGACACCCGGGGACTTCACGGCCGCACCCTCGGCGATGGAGTCGGCGGCGGCGACACCGGCGGCACCGGCGACCGCGGCGGCGGCACCGACGGTCAGGACAACGGCCTTGGCGATACGGGACATGGGGAAGTGCTCCTCGATCGAATTCATCCAACTCGGACTGCGCGGACTGTTCGGCCCGGCTCTCTCAACAACGCATCGACCTTTCATCGGTTGCTCTCCCGAACGGGTGACGTTCAACCGATCTTTGGGCCATAAGAGGGCCATTGGAGCGACTGGGCGTGGAATGGCGCAACACGCTCAACGAGGAACCTGCCGCGCAGATACGGGAGTTAGCGTTTCCGAGCATCTAATGCTTACTATCGCCCCGCGTCGGGGTTATAACGTTCCCGAACGTTGCTTCCGGGCCGACCGCGCGTTCACCCATTCCGTGCGGACGACACCTCCCCCTCTCCCGGCCTTCTCCGGTCTTCCCTTCCTCCTCTCATCAAAGCGGAGAACCTGTATGCGGAATTCAGCGTTTCCTGCTGTGCGTCGCAGTGTGGTGTGCGCCCTGTCGTGTGCGGTCCTGTCCGCCGCGCTGCCGGTCGCCTCCGCCGCCGCGCCCCGGCCCGGTGAGGCCTCCCGCGTCCCCTTCGCCCCGCGCTACGAGGCCGAGCAGCACGGCGGGATCGTGCGGGCCGCCAACACCTCGGCGAAGGGCGTGAAGGGCACCGAGTCGGTCAACGACGACGCCTCGATCGCGTACGTCGACGTCGACGGCGACCCCCACACGTACAACTCCAGCCGTGCCGAGCTCCCGGTGCCGTCGGGCGCCCGGGTGAGCTGGGCCCGTCTGTACTGGGGCGGGAACCTGCGGGTGGGCGAGCAGAAGCCGCCCGCGGACAACGGGCGCGTCCTGATCGCCGAGCCCGGCGGACAGTACAAGGCGCTGCTCGCCGACACCCTGATCGGTCACCGCACCGCCGGCGGCGCCGACGCCTTCCAGGCCTCCGCCGACGTCACCGAGCTCGTCCGCTCGGCCCGCTCGGGCCAGTGGACGGTCGGCCAGGTCAATGTGGCCATGGGGCGTTCGAAGGTGGGCGGCTGGGGCGGCTGGACGCTCGTCGCCGCGTACGAGAAGGCCTCGGAACCGCTGCGCCGACTGGCCGTCTGGGACGGTTTCGAAACGGTCGGGCCGGGGGACGGTGAGCTGCGCGTCCCGGTCGACGGAAAGCGTTATCCGAAGGGCGCGGGCGGACGGCTCGGGGTGATCGCCTATGACGGTGACCGCGGCACTTCCGGTGATTACCTGGCGGTCGAAACGAGCCCGTCCCGGAGCGTCCGAATGGCCGATTCCGCTAATTCTCCGGACGATGCCATGAACTCCAGCATCACCGAATTCGGCACCGGTCGGACGGTCCGTTATCCCGATGGTACGAACACTCTGGGGTACGACTCCGACGTCTTCGATCTGCGGGGGGCGCTGCGCGAGGGGGGCGACCGTGTCCATGTCCGGTTCGGCAGCCGGAAGGACACCGTCTGGCTCGGTGCGCTCTTCCTCCAGGCCGACGTCCGGCGCTGACGTGCGGCCTCCACGAGCGCCGGAAGCGCCGGACCCCGTGTCCGCCACCGTCCTGCACGCGGTCCAGCCCGGTGACGGCGGGGTCGCCCGTGTCGTCGTCGACCTGGTCCGCGCCCAGCGCGCCGCCGGCCTGCGGGTCGCGGTCGCCTGCCCTCCGGGCACCTCCCTCTCCGCCGCCGTCCGCGCCGAGGGTGCCGAGACCCACGACTGGCGGGCCGGCCGGGACCCCGGTCCCCGACTGGTCCGCGAGACGAGGGAGCTGGCCCGGGTGATCCGTTCCGTCCGGCCCGGTCTCGTCCACGCGCACAGCGCCAAGGCCGGACTGTGCGCCCGACTCGCCCTGCGCGGACGGGTTCCGACGGTGTACCAGCCGCACGCCTGGTCCTTCGAGGCGGTCACCGGGACGACCGCGTCGCTCGCCCGCCGCTGGGAGCGGTTCGGCGCCCGCTGGGCGGACCGGATCCTCTGCGTCAGCGAGGCCGAGCGCCGTACCGGCGAGGCCGCCGGGGTCGTGGCGGACTGGTCCGTCGTCCACAACGGTGTGGACGTGGCGCGGTTCGCGACCGGCGGCCCGCCCGGCAACCCCGTGCCCACCGTCGTCTGCGTGGGCCGGCTCTGCCGCCAGAAGGGGCAGGACGTGCTGCTCGCCGCCTGGCCCGCCGTCCTCGCGGAGGTGCCCACGGCCCGCCTCGTGCTGGTCGGCGACGGCCCGGACGGCGAGCGGTTGCGGGCCGCGGCGGGCCCCTCGGTCCGCTTCACCGGCGCCGTCGACGACACCGTCCCCTGGTACCGGGCCGCCGACGTGGTCGTCCTGCCGTCCCGCTGGGAGGGCATGGCGCTCGCGCCCCTGGAGGCCATGGCGAGCGGCCGGCCGGTCGTTGTCAGCGATGTCGACGGCGCGCGCGAGAGCCTTCCGCCCGCCCACGAACCCCTGTGCCTGGTCCCGCCCGAGGACCCGGCCGCGCTCGCCGCCGCTCTCGGCCGCCTCCTCGGCAGGCCGGAGCTGCGGCACCGTCTGGGCCGCGAGGCCCACGAGCACGTACTCAGCAGTTTCGATGTCCGGCGCACCGGCGCGGCCGTCGCGGACGTCTACCGCGAACTGGCCGGCGTGCGGGGGGCCGAACACAGAGAGCCGATTGCGCAGTGACCACGGAAAGTACCAGCGTTCCCTCCTCGCCGGGGCCCTGGCCCACGGCGGGCCAGGCCTTCGGCCTCGCCTCCCTCGCGCCGCGCCGCGCCACGACGGACCGGCTCGCGCTGCCGCGCCGCCCCGCCCGGCGGCGGTCCGGCGCCTGGCCGCTCGTGGCGGTCGACTGCCTCGCCGTCCTGGCCGCCGCCTCGCTGCTGAGCGCCGCGCACCACGACGCCCGGCTGCTGCTGCCAATCGCGGCGCTCGTCCTCGTCCTCGACGGGCACGGCGGGCTCTACCGGCCGGCCGCGCACACCCGGCTGCTCGACGAGCTGCCCGCGCTCGCCTCCCGCGCCGGGGTCGCCTGGTGCCTGGCGGCGGCCGGCGTCGCCGCGTACTCCCCCGCCCTGGCGTTCGGGCCGCTGCGGCTCTGCGCCGCGTACGGCACGCACGTCGCCGTCACGTGCCTGGTCCGCGCGCTGCTCCTTGCCCGCAGGCGGCGGGTGGCGCGGGAGCGTCCGCGCTCGGCGCTGGTCATCGGCGGGACGGGGGCCGCGCGCCGGTTCGCCGCGGCGGCCTCCCAGCATCCCGAGTACGGGATGCGGCCGGTCGGGATCGTCGGCGTGCCGGAGCAGGGCGGAGCCGCCCGGGCGGTCGGGGAGGCCGGACTTCCGGTCCTCACCACGACCGAGGAGATCCACCGGGCCGTCATCCAGAACAGCGTGTGCGACGCGGTGTTCCTCGACGACGACCCGGGGCTCGTGAACCTCTTCCAGCACTACGGCTGCACCACCTGGCGGGTGGGCGGCGAACGGCGGGCCGGGCCGATGGGGGAGCACGTCTGGGGGTACGCCTGGCACCGGATCGTCCCGCTGGGCGAGCGCCGCGGGCTGACCGCCAAGCGCGCGCTCGACATCGCGTTCGCCGCGCCCGCGCTCGCGCTCGCGCTGCCGGTGCTGCTGCTGTGCGCGCTCGCCGTGCGCCTTTCGGACGGTCCGGGGGTCCTCTTCCGGCAGGAGCGGGTGGGCCAGCACGGCCGCCACTTCACGCTCCTCAAGTTCCGGACGCTGCGGCCGACCGACGACACCGAGTCGGCGACCCGCTGGAACGTGGCGGGCGACCGGCGGATGAGCGCGGCCGGCGGTTTCCTGCGCAAGAGCTCGCTGGACGAGCTGCCGCAGCTGTGGAACATCCTGCGCGGGGACATGAGCCTGGTCGGGCCCCGGCCCGAACGCCCGTACTTCGTCGCCCAGTTCAGCAAGATCCACGCCGGTTATGCGGCCCGGCACCGGATGCCGGTGGGGCTGACGGGACTGGCGCAGGTGCACGGGCTGCGCGGCGACACCTCGATCGAGGACCGCTGCCGTTTCGACAATCACTACATCGACCACTGGTCGCTCTGGCAGGACGTCTGCATCCTGCTGCGTACGGCGGCCGGGCTCGTCCGACCCACAGGGAGCTGAGGATGGCCACGGCCGTGACGCCGGTGCCGGCGGTCGACCCGGACGCGAGGAACCGGACCCGCGAGGACGTACGGGACCGGGCCCGCGACGACGTACGGGACTGGGCCCGCAGGGCCGGGGCGCTGTCCCCGGTCCTCGCCGTGATCGCGCTGCTGCTCGTCCCGGGCGGCGGCGGCGCGCAGGGCGGCACCGGTGGCACGGGCACGATCGCGGACGCGGCCTCCGGGCTCCTCGTCCTGATCTGTTTCGTGCGGGTGCTGCGCGGCGGCGCCCGGCCGCTGACCCGGGCGGCGGCCGTCGTCCTCGGCCTGCCCGTCCTCGGGATCTGTCTGGCCGCCATCACCTCGAACGACCCGGCGGCGAGCCTGCCGGGCGTCGCCCGCTACGTACAGATCTTCGTCCTCGTCCCGGCGGCCGTGCTCCTGATGATCCGCGACCGGCGGGACTTCGCCGTCGTCGCCTGGGGTCTCGTCGGGCTCGCGCTGCTCCAGGGCGCGGTGGGCGTGCTCCAGTACCTGACCGGTACGGGCGCCTCGTACATGGGCGAGGACATCCGGGCCGTCGGCACCTTCGGGCCGACCGACGTGATGGGCATGGCGACGGTCGTGTCGTACGGGCTCGTCATCGTCACCGGGATCGCGCTCGGCAGCGGCCCCGGCCGGATCCGGACGGCGGCGCTGGTCTGCGCGGGGCTGCTGTTCCTGCCGCTGGTGCTGTCGTTCAGCCGGGGCGCGTGGATCGCGACCGTGCTCGCCTGCGGGATCCAGCTGCTGCTCGCCGGGCCGCGCCGGGCGCTGCGGGTGGCGCTCGCGGCGGGGGCGCTCGGCGTCGTCCTCGTCGGCGGTCTCGGGATCGGTTCGGCGATGGTGAAGGACCGGGTCGCCAGCATCACGCAGGTGGCGGGGGCGCCGGACCAGTCGGTGACGGACCGGTACACGATGTGGGCGGCGGCCGGGCGGATGTGGAGCACGGAGCCGGTCACGGGTGTCGGCCTCAAGGGCTTCCCCGCGTACCGCGACTCGAACGCCTCGCTCGCGCTGTCCTCCGGAAGCGACACGGCGGGCGCGGGCGCCGTCTTCCAGCGACAGCCGCTGCTGTCCCCGCACAACATGTATCTGCTGGTGCTCAGCGAGCAGGGCCTCCTGGGGCTGTTCGCGCTGGCCGGCAGCTGGGTGGCGCTGCTCGTCGGCGCGCTGCGCCGGCGGCGCCTCGGCGCGGACTGCGCGCTCGTCGCGACGGGCCTGCTGTCCTGGCAGCTCATCGACTTCTTCTACGCGGACATCGGCGGCCCGTCGACGGTCCTGATGTCGGTCGTGTTCGGTCTGGCGGCCTGGTGGTCGCTGGCGGAGGTGCGGCGTGCGTGACCCGTGGGCCGGGGAGCCGGAGCCCACGGACACCCCGTGGCCCGGCGCTCCGCGCTCCGCTCCCCGGCCGCCCTGCGGCACCCCGCTGGCCGACCCCTGGCCGACCGCGCCTCCGGGGCCCACGGACTCTCCGTGGGCCCCGGAGGCCGCGGCGCTGCCGGGGGCGGGCGCGGGGGTGGGGACGGGGACGGCCGTGCGGGGGACGGAGACCGCCGTACGGGGGCCGGATTCCGCCGTACGGGCGGACGGGGCACGGGCGGACGGGGTACGGGTGCGGGCGCCGCGCGGGCGCCGGGCGCACGCCCGGGTGCGGGTACGGGCCGGGGCCGACCGGGTGCAGGGGCGGGGCTTCCTCGCGAAGGCCGCCGCCGTGACCGCCGGGCTCACCGCCCTCGGAGCCCTGCTCGGGCTCGTACGCGACCAGATCCTCGCCGGGTACTTCGGCGCGGGCGCCGAGACCGACGCGTTCCTGGTGGCGTGGACGGTGCCCGAGTTCGCCTCGACGCTGCTCATCGAGGACGCGCTCGCGCTGATCCTGGTGCCCGCCTTCTCCCGTGCCCTCGCCCGCCGCTCCGGCAGCCTGTTCGGGGATCCGGTGCGCGCCCTCGTGCGCGGCACGCTCCCGCGGCTCACCGTCGCCGTCGCCGTCGCCGCCGCCGTACTCGTCCTGGCGGCGCCGCTCATCGTCTCCGCCCTCGCGCCCGGCCTGCCCGACCCGCAGCTCGCCGTCGACTGCACCCGGCTGACCGCGACCTGCGTGCTGTCCTTCGCCCTGGTCGGGTACTGCTCGGCCGCGCTCCGCGCGCACGGCTGCTTCCTGTCGCCGGCCTCGATCTACGTGGCGTACAACGTCGGCATCATCGGCACGATCCTGGTGCTGCGCGAGCCGTGGGGGGTGCGGTCCGCCGCCGCCGGGGTCGCGGTCGGCGGGGTCCTGATGGTGCTCGTGCAGGCCCCCTCGCTCCTCCGCGAGCTGCGGGCCCGCCCGGTGCCGAAGGAGGAGCCGACGGCGCTCGCGCCCGAGAGCGGGCACGGCGGGCAGGAGGGGCGCATCCTGGTCCTCGGTCTCATCGCGCCGGTCGTCGCCTTCTCGCTCTGCCGCCAGTCGCAGACGCTGATCGAGCGGTTCCTCGCCTCGCCGCTGCCCTCCGGGGCCATCTCGCATCTGAACTACGCGCAGAAGGTCGCGCAGATGCCGATGATCCTCTCCCTGATGCTGTGCACGGTCAGCTTCCCCGTGGTCGCCCGCGCGCTCGCGGCGGGCGACACCGAGGCGGCCCGCCGCCGGGTCGAGCGGGATCTGCTGCTGGCCGCCGTCGTCGTGCTCGTCGGCGCCTCGACGGTGATCGCCGCCGCCCCCAGCATCGTCGAACTCCTCTTCGAGCGGGGAGAGTTCGACCGCACGGACACGGTCGCCACCGCCGCCGTCATGCGCGTCTACGCCCTCGGCCTCCTCGGCCAGACCATGGTCGGCGCCCTCGTCCGCTGCTACTTCTCCGCCGCCCGCCCCCTCTGGTACCCGGCCGCCGCGATGGCCGCCGGGCTCGCCACGACCACCGTCGCCGGGATCCCCGGCGCCCACTACTGGGGCGCCGTCGGCATCGCCGCCGCGAATGCCCTCGGCATCACCTGCTCCGCCGTCCTGCTGCTGCGCGGCGCCCACCGCCAGACCGTGCCCGTCCAGGTCGACCGGCTCGGCGAGGGTCTCCTCCGGCTCGCCACCGCCGGCGCGTGGGCCACCGGCGCCGGCTGGCTCTGCTCGGTCGGGATCGACTCCCCCGCCCTCGCCCTCGCCGTCGCCGCCCTGGTCGTCATCGGCGTCTTCCTGCTCTTCATCGCCTGCGCCGCCAAGGCGCCGGAGATTCCGCCCCTGCCCCGCTCCGCCTCCCGGAGGACCGACCATGCCCGCCCCCACCGCGCTGCGCCGACTGCTGCCGAAGCCGCCCCTGTGGGTGAAACCGCCCCTGTGGGTGGCGATGTACCACTCGATCACGGACCCCGGTGACGACCCGTACCACGTGACCGTCTCCCCCGTCCGCTTCGCCCGGCAGCTGCACTGGCTCGGCGACCGGGGGCTGCGCGGGGTCTCGGTGCGGGAGCTGCTCGCCGCCACCGCCGCCGGGCGCGCCAAGGGGCTCGTCGGCCTCACCTTCGACGACGGCTACGCCGACTTCCTCGACTCGGCGCTGCCGCTGCTGCGCCGTCACGGCTTCACCGCCACCGTGTACGTCCTGCCGGGCCGGCTCGGCGGCGAGAACGCCTGGGACACCAACGGCCCGCGCAAACGCCTCCTCGACGAGGACGGCATCCTGCGGATCGCGGAGGCCGGCATGGAGATCGGCTCCCACGGCCTCACCCACGTCGCCCTCACCGAGGCCGACGACACGGCGCTCGCGGACGAGACCCGGCGCAGCCGCGAGCTCCTCGAGGAGATGACCGGCGAGACCGTGGACGGCTTCTGCTACCCGTACGGGAAGGTCGACCCGCGCGTGATCCACGCCGTACGGAAGGCCGGCTACCGCCACGCCTGCGCGATCGACCCCGGTCCGCACACCAGCGCGTACGCCCTGCCCCGCATCCACATCGGCGAGGACGACACGTCCTGGCGGCTCACCGCCAAGCGCGTGCTGCACCCGCTGCGCCGCCGCCACCCCGTCGACGTGTTCCCCTCGCAGGCCCAGGCCGGACCCGCCGTGGTCGGTGCGCCATGAGGGTCCTGCACGTCATCACCGGGCTCGGCATCGGCGGCGCCGAGCAGCAGCTGCGGCTCCTGCTGCGTCACCTCCCGGTCCAGCACGGGGTGGTCACCCTCACCAACCCGGGCGCGGTCGCCGCGGGCATCGAGGCCGACGGCACCCCCGTCACCCACCTGGGCATGGCCGGCAACCGTGACCTCGGCGCGCTCCCCCGCCTCGCCCGGATCGTCCGCCAGGGCCGCTACGACCTCGTGCACACCCACCTCTACCGGGCATGCGTGTACGGCAGGCTCGCGGCCCGGCTCGGCGGCGTCCGGCGGGTCATCGCCACCGAGCACTCCCTCGGCGAGGCCCAGATCGAGGGCCGCCCGCTCTCCGCGGGCACCCGCGCCCTGTACCTGGCGTCCGAGCGGCTCGGCACGTCCACGGTCGCCGTCTCGCCCAGCGTGGCCCGCCGCCTCGCCGACTGGGGGGTGCCCCCGGCCCGTATCCGGGTGGTGCCCAACGGCATCGAGACCGGCCGCTTCGCCTTCGACGCCCGCGCCCGCCGCCTCACCCGGGGCGTCCTCGGCATCCCCGAGGACGCCCATGTCGTCGGCGGGGTGGGGCGGCTCGCGCCCGGGAAGCGGTTCGACCGGCTCGTCCGGGCCGTGGCCTCGGTGCCGGAGGCCCGGCTGCTCCTCGTCGGCGAGGGCGAGCACCGCGCGGAGCTGCTGCGGATCGCCCGGGAGTGCGGGGCCGCCGACCGGGTGCTGCTCGTCGGGGCCTGCGAGGACCCGCCGTCCGTCACCTCGCTCGGCCCCTCGCTGCCCGAACTGCTGTCCGCCATGGACGTCTTCGTGTCGACGTCCCCCGACGAGACCTTCGGGCTCGCGGTCGTCGAGGCGCTGGCCGCCGGCCTTCCCGTGCTGTACGTGGCCTGCCCCGCGATCGACGACCTGCCGCCGGACGCGGCTCCGGGCGCGCGCCGGATCGGCGAGTCCGTGCCCGAGCTGGTCTCCGCGCTGCGCGGCATCCGGGACGCCCGGCTCACCCGCCTCCCCCAGCCCGCGGCCGCCCGCCGCTACGACATCACGCACAGCGCAGGGCAGTTGATGTCCCTCTACGACCAGGCCGTCCACGGCACCCCGTCCCCCGCGAAGTGAGAGAGCCCGCCCGATGAACACCACCCCAACCCGCACCTTCCCGCCCGCCGGCCTCCGTCTCCCGGGCCGCTGGGCCGTGCTCCCCGCCGCCGTCCTCGCCGGAGCGGTCCTCGGCGGCGGATACGGAGCGCTCAAGACCCCGCAGTACGCGGCGATCAGCTACGTCATCGTCGTACCGGCCGAGAAGTCGGACCCGGCGGCGGCGCTCGGCTTCGCCCAGGCCTACGGGCGGGTCGCCACCGACATCGCGGTGACCGGCGACGCCCAGGTGTGGGCGGGCGTCACCGCCGACACGCTGCGCAAGAGCGTGCAGGCCGCGACCTCGCCGGACGCGCCGATGATCTCGATCACCGCCCGGGCCGAGAAGCCCGCGAAGGCCGTGTCCATGGCCGACGGGGTGGCCCGCGCGCTCGTCCTCAACAGCACGCACGTCGCGGGCAGCACGGGCGTCAAGGTCGTGCAGTTCTCGCGCGCCACCAAGCCGGTCTCCCCCGTGTCCCCGTCCGCGCCGCTCTCCGCGCTCGTCGGCGGCTGTGCCGGCGGGCTCCTCGGCGGCCTGGTCCTGCTCGTCCGCCCGAAGCGCGGCGCGGCGCGCGGCGAGGCCCGGCACTCCCGGCAGCCCGCCGCCGCCCCGGTCGGAGGCACCCCCATGGCCGGAAGCGCCGCCGTGCCCGCCCCCGCGGTCGCCTCGCACCAGCCGGAACCGGAGGCGGTGTGACCCCGAGAGCCCTGCGGACCGAGGTCTGCCGTGACGAGGAGCGGTTCGGGCGGCTGGCGGCCGAGTGGACGGCGCTGTACGGGCGCTGCTCCTCCGCCACCCCCTTCCAGTCCCACTCCTGGCTGCACTCCTGGTGGCTCTCGTACGGCCGGCCCGGTGCGCTGCGGGTGGTGCTCGTACGACGGGAGGGCGGTGAACTCGTCGCCGCCGCGCCCCTGATGCGGGCCCGCGGGCCGCTGCCCGTCCTCACCCAGCTCGGCGGCACCATCACCGACTTCACGGACGTGCTGCTCGACGACGACTGCCCCGAGGCGGCGCCCGCCCTGGCCCGGGCGCTCGCCCGGGCGGCCCGGGGCGCGGTCATCGACCTGCGGGAGGTGCGCCCCGGCGCGGCCACCGAGCGGATCTCCGCCCACTGGCGCGGGCCGCGCCGCCGGCTGCCCGACTCGCTGTGCCTGGAGCTGCCCGCCGTCCCGATGGAGGGGCTGCTCGCACGGATCCCCTCCGGGAAGGCCCAGCGGGTCCGCGCGAAGCTCCGCAAGCTCGACGCCCTCGGCATCGACTCGCACGTCGTCACCGGCGACGAGGTGCCGGCCGCCCTCGACCGCCTTCTGAGGCTTCATCAGCTTCAGTGGCAGGGGCGGGGGGTGACCGCCGAGCACACCAGCCGGCGCTTCGCGCAGCACCTCACGCGGGCCGTGCGGCCCATGGTGGAGCGCGGGGACGCGATGGTCACCGAGTTCCGGCTCGCCGGGGACGTGGTGGCCGCCGACCTGACCCTGATGTCCCCCCGGCTCGCCGGCGGCTACCTGTACGGAGCCGACCCCGCGCTGCGGGCCCGCAAGGTCGACGTGGCGACGATGCTGCTCCGCCACGGAGCCCACGAGACCAGCGCCGGCGGGCGGGGCACGCTGAGCATGCTGCGCGGCACCGAGGCGTACAAGCAGCACTGGCGCCCCGAGGCCGTCCGCAACCAGCGGCTGATGCTCGCCGGACGGCGTACGGCCCCGCTCCTGTGGCTGCGCGCGGGCGCCGCCGACGGTCGCCGCTGGGCGGCCCGCCAGGCCCGGGAACGGGCCTGGGTGGGGCGGGCGCTGGCCCGACTGCCCGGACGGACGCCGAACGGCGGCGGATGATCTTCCTCCGCCGCCGTTCGGATCCGTCGGAGTCCGGTCAGAAGGGCCAGACGCCCTTCAGCGCGTCCTTCCAGTCGAGGTCGGCCTCGTCCTTCCAGGAGTCCTTCGGGACGCAGACGGGCCCACCGATCCAACTCTCCACCCACGAACCGAGGTTCACGGTCCAGCAGTCGGGCTTGGGTTCCGGCTTGGGCTCGGGCTTCGGTTCCGGCTTGGGCTCGGGCTTCGGTTCCGGCTTGGGCTCGGGCTTCGGTTCCGGCTTGGGCTCAGGCTTCGGCTCGGGCTTGGGCTCGGGCTTCGGTTCCGGCTTGGGCTCAGGCTTCGGTTCCGGCTTCGGCTCGGGCTTGGGCTCAGGCTTCGGCTCAGGCTTCGGTTCCGGCTTGGGCTCAGGCTTCGGCTCAGGCTTCGGTTCCGGCTTGGGCTCAGGCTTCGGCTCAGGCTTCGGTTCCGGCTTGGGCTCAGGCTTCGGTTCCGGCTTCGGTTCCGGCTTGGGCTCAGGCTTCGGTTCCGGCTTCGGTTCCGGCTTGGGCTCAGGCTTCGGCACCGGGACCGTCGGGTCTGTCGGCTCGACAGGGTCGGTCGGGTCGACCGGATCCACAGGATCGACGGGATCCACGGGATCGACCGGGTCGACGGGGTCAACCGGATCCACAGGATCAATCGGGTCCACCGGATCCACCGGGATCTCCGGGATCTCCGGTTCCACGCCGAACAGCATCTGCCGGAACACCTGCGACGACCGCGGATTGTCGTCGCACTGCCAAACGCCGTGCGGACAGTAATCCGTGATCGTGTGGTACAGCGGCTTGTGCTGTTTCATCCACTCCAGCATGCGCCGCATGTACACGGGGTTGTCGCCGTTACGGAAGAGCCCCCATTCGGGGTAGGAGATCTGCTTTCCGTGCTCCGCGGCGAAATCGACCTGCTTCTGGAGCCCGTACGGCTCGCTCACGTGTTCGTCGAAGCTCATTCCCGGCGGCTGGTCGTACGAGTCCATGCCGATGATGTCGACGACGTCGTCGCCCGGGTAGCACTCGGTCCACGGGACGGCGTCGCGGCCGCGGCTCGGGTTGAAGTCGAAGCGGAACTCCTGCCCGGGGACGGAACGCATCGCGGTGACGATGCGGGTCCAGTACTTCTTCCAGGCCGTGGGGTCCGGCGCGCACCGGTGGGTGTACGTCGTGCCGTTCATCTCCCAGCCGAGGACGATGACGGTGTCGGTCGCCCGGAGCTCGACGAGCCGCTCGGCGAGGGTCGTGAAGTGGTGGTCGTAGTACCCGGCCGCGCCCAGCTGGAGCTGGCGGCGGACCTCGTAGTCGGAGACGCCGGCCTCGTTCCGCTCCAGCATGGGGACGTTGAGGACGAACAGCCGGTCGTCCTGCTCGTTGCGCCAGTCCGCCCAGGCGTCGAGGAAGCCGGGCGGGCCCTCGATGTTCTTCCAGAGGTCGCCCGGCAGGTAGGTGTGGCCGACGCGTAGCTCGCGGCCGCCGAGCCATCTTTCGAGCTGCCCGATGCGGGCGACCCCGAGCGCGCCCGAGTCGAGGAAGGCTCCCATGGCGCTGGAGAGAGACGGTCCGGGGTCCTTCGTCGTTACGGAGTCGGTGGCGTGGGCGGGGGACGACAGGACGACTGAGCCCGAGGCGAGGAGACCGGCGGTGAACACCCCCAGCCACGCTCTCGATGTTCTCCGCTGTGCAGCTGCCATGGCCGCTCCTTAACGTCGTTCGCATTTTGATGATCCGTCAATCCGATACTCCGAAAGTATTCCTAATGAGCCGACCGTGAACGCGGCTTTCCTCTGATCAGTAGTCCATTAGAGGATTTCATCGCCCAGTTGGGGCACCCGAGATGAAGGGGCCTGCCGTGCCGCGCCGTCAGAGTTTCGACTCCCGCGTACCCACCGTCCTCGTGCGACTCGACCCGAACCCCTTTCACCACGGCACCCTCGGCGCCACGCGATCACTGGGACGGGCGGGAATCCCGGTCCATGCCGTCATCGAATCGAGCACCAGTCCCGTCGCCCGTTCCCGCTATCTCCGCTCGGCTCGCACGGGCCCGGCCACACCGTCCTCCGCCGGGCTCACGGAGCTGCTGGTCCGCATTGCCGACGAGATCAGCGACGACACCGACGGCCGGGCACCCGACGGGGCCTCACATCCCTTGCTCGCCCTCCCCCTGGACGACGTCAGCGCCCTCGCCCTGGCCCGGCGGCGCGCCGAGCTGTCCCCGCGCTTCCTGCTGCCCGAGCAGACCGAGGAGCAGCTGCTGCGGGTCGCGGACAAGGCCGGGCTCGCCAGGACCTGCGCGGCGCTCGGTCTGCCCCATCCGCGGACCGAGCTGCCCACCGGCGCCGACGAGGCCGCCGCCATGGCCTGGTCGCTCGGTCTCCCGGTGGTCGCCAAGTGGAGCAGGCCCTGGTCGCTGCCGGCCGGCCGCGGGCTGCGCAGCACCTCGATCGTGCGGTCCCTGGCGGAGGTACGGGAGTTGTACGACCGCACTCCCGAGGCCGGCAGCCGGCTGCTGCTCCAGGAACTCCTTCCGGCGGGCCGGGACCTGGACTGGTTCTTCCACGGGTACGTGGACTCCGCCGGCCGC
Source organism: Streptomyces sp. NPDC058650 (assembly GCF_042717315.1). Lineage (NCBI taxonomy): Bacteria > Bacillati > Actinomycetota > Actinomycetes > Kitasatosporales > Streptomycetaceae > Streptomyces > Streptomyces sp. NPDC058650. The sequence continues at coordinate 167,951 of NZ_JBHXRL010000005.1, read as the reverse complement.
TGCGCGACGGGGGCCACCGGACGCAAGGAGCGCTCCTGGCCCGACGGCGCCGGGCTCACCGCCGTGGGCCGCTGGGCGGCGAACCCGGTCGTGGACCGGACGGCCCGCGAGCTGCTCGACGCGCTCGGCTACCGGGGCGTGTGCGACCTGGACTTCCGGCTGGACCGGTCCACGGGCGCGTACCACCTGCTCGACTTCAACCCCCGGCCCGGCGCGCAGTTCCGGCTCTTCACCGACCCCGAGGGACTGGACGTCGTCCGGGCGGCGCACCTGGACCTGACCGGCCGTCCGGTGCCGCCGCACACCCCGGTGTACGGCCGCCGGTTCGTCGTCGAGAACTACGCGGCGCTCTCGCTCGTCACCTCCCCGCGCCGCCGGTACGCGGCCGAGCCCGGCGCCGGGCGGCAGCCGCGCACCGAGCGCGCCTGGTGCGCGGCCGACGACCCGGCGCCCGCGCTCGCGATGGGCCTCGCCTGGCTCGCGCACCTCCTGCGCAAGGCCCTCGGCGCCGTGTCCCGGCGGCTCCGGGCCGGCCGGACCGGGCAGCCGGCCGCCCTCCCGGCGCAGTCGGCCCGCACCATCCCCGACCAGCTCACCCCACGATGAGAACGATGAAGGCGGAAGGCACGATGTCGAAGTCGATGTACGACCTGGTGGTCGTCGGGGCCGGACCCTACGGTCTGTCCGTGGCCGCGCACGCGGCCGCCCACGGGCTGAAGCTGCGGACCTTCGGCCGCTCGATGGAGTCCTGGCACGCCATGCCCCCGGGCATGTTCCTGAAGTCGGAGCCCTGGGCCTCGCACCTCTCCGACCCGGAGGGTGTGTACGGACTCGACGCGTACGCCGTGACGCGGGGCGTCCGCGCCGAGCACGGCGTGCCGCTGCCGGTCGACTTCTTCGCCTCGTACGGCGAGTGGTTCGCCCGCCAGGCGGTGCCCGCCCTCGACGAGCGCCTGATCGCCTCGGTCGCGCCCGCGGCCGGGGGCTTCGCGCTGCGGACGGAGGACGGCGAGCCGCTCCGTACGCGGACGGTGGCCCTCGCCGTCGGGGTGCTGCCCTTCATGGAGATCCCCGGGCCGCTGCGGGGACTCCCCCGGCGGTACGTCACCCACTCCAGCCACCACGGCGGGCTCGACCGCTTCACCGGGCGGGACGTGACCGTCGTCGGCGCCGGGCAGGCCGCCCTGGAGACGGCCGCGCTCCTCACCGAGCAGGGCGCCGCCACCGTCCGGATCGTCGCCCGCGCGGACCGGCTGAACTGGAACACCCTGCCCCCGGCCCTCGACCGCGGCCCGTGGCGCACGGTGCGCGCCCCGCACACGGGCCTCGGCTGCGGCTGGCGCAACAAGCTCTACGCGGACACCCCGGGGCTCTTCCGGCGGCTTCCGGCCACCACCCGCGAGCGGATCTTCGACTCGGCGCTGGGCCCGGCGGGCGCGTGGTGGCTGCGCGAGCGGTTCGCGGCGGTCGGGGACGTACGGCTCGGGCAGCGGATCACCTCGGCGGCCGTCACCGGGGACGAGCGGCTCCGGCTCGACGTCACCGGGCCCGGCGGGACGACGGTCCTGGAGACCGACCACGTCGTGGCCGCGACCGGCTTCACCCCGAGCCTGGCGCGGGCGGGGATGCTCGACCCGGCGCTGCGCGGGGCGCTGCGGACGGTCGGCGCGGTCGGCGCCCCGGAGGTCGGCGGCCTCTTCGAGTCGTCGTGGCCGGGGCTCTTCCTCGCCGGGCTGCTCACGGCACCGTCGTACGGGCCGTCGATGCGGTTCGTGTTCGGCGCCGGGTACACGGCGGGCCGGCTGGTGAGGGGCGTCCGGCAGCGGCTGCGGTCGGGAGGCCGGCGCGGCACGGTGGCCCGGCCCCGTACGGGCGAGCCGGCCGCCGTCGGGGCATAGCCGAGGGCCGGCCCCGGAGAGCGGGTGCTCTCCGGGGCCGGCCCCTGTGCCTGCGTGCCGCTGGGGACTCAGTGGTTGACGCAGGTGTTGCCGAAGGCCGGGTTGATCAGGCCGATGACGTTGATGCTGTTGCCGCAGACGTTGATCGGGACGTGGATCGGGACCTGGACGACGTTGCCGGACAGGACGCCCGGCGAACCGATGGCCGCGCCGTGCGCGTCCGCGTCCGCGAAGGCGGGCGACGCCGCACCCATGGCCATGACGATTCCGGCGATGACGGCCGCAGCCTTCTTACAGTTCATTGCGTCTGGATCCTTTCCTCGGCGGAATACCTTTCCGCTGCACACCACACAACGAACACGCCTCACAAAGGAAACCGAAACAACGGCGACGTCACCTCTTTCACTCCATTGCCCGCACGAAACAGGGCCGGAGGGAACGTGAACGTTCCCTCCGGCCCCGTCGTGCGCGGTGCGGATCAGCCGTTGTAGGCGCCGTTCCCGGAGAGGATCGGGATGTCCTCCAGGATGTGCGACAGCGGCTCGTCACCCTTGGCCTGGGTGGAGTTGTCCGCGCACTGCTGGTTCTGCGGGGAGGACAGGACGTTGATGTCCTGGGCGGTGATCGGGATGGCGCCGATGAGCGAACCGAGGTTGCCCTTGACCGGGACGCCGAGGCACAGCTTGTTCAGCGAGCCCTGGACCGCCGCGAACTGCGGGCTCATGTCACCGGCGGTCTTGGAGTTGCCGTACGACTGGTGGGCGCCGTTGCCGCTGAGGGAGGTCGTGCCGCCGTCGTTGGCGATGGCGAGTGCCGGGGTCGCCGCCGCAGCGGAAGCGCCGACAACAGAGGCCGTCACAGCCGCAGCCGCCATAATCTTCTTGATCACGGTGATTCCGTTCCTGTTCCCACCAATCGACCTGATTGATGCGACGGGATCAACTGCGGCCGGGGCCATTGGTTCCGGCGCTTCACTCGTTCGACTGGGACCCTGTTTCGCGCTGCCGAGTGCGCTCCGCCAAGGGGGTGACACAGCGGAACCCGGGCGTCCGGAGGCCAGTTGATCAGGGCGCTCCCTGCACGGAGCCGGTTTCTAGAAGGGAACTCCCGTGATCAAGAAGGTTATGGCCACCGCGGCCGCAGCCGCCTCCATCGTCGGCGTGTCCGCCGCGGCGGCGACCCCGGCACTCGCCATCGCCAACGACGGCGGCACCACCTCGCTGAGCGGCAACCACGCTCACCAGGAGTACGGCAACTCCGCCACGTACGGCCACATGAGCCCGCAGTTCGCGCTTGTCCAGGGCTCCCTGAACAAGCCGTGCGTCGGCCTGCCGGCCAAGCTCAACGCCGGTTCGCTGATCGGTCTCATCCCGATCACCGTCCAGGACATCAACGTCCTGTCGTCCCCGCAGAACCAGCAGTGCACCGAGAACTCCACCCAGGCCAAGGGTGACGAGGCTCTGTCGCACATCCTGGACGACATCCCGGTCCTGTCGGGCAACGGCGTCGGCAACAACTGACGTCCCGCTCACGCGTAAGGGGCCGCCCTCTCCGGGCGGCCCCTTACGCGTGCGTGCCACGGCGCTACGGGCGTGGCCAGACGGGGGTGGTCATCAGTCGTTCCCATTCCCGGTCCGGCATTCCCGGTACCGTGCGCCCCGCCTGCACCCACTGTGTCACCAGTGCGGAATAGACCGGGAATGGCGTGCGGTCGACGGGGGTCGGTCGGTCACTCACATATCGGCTCTTCGGAATGAAGGCCATCCGTTCCCATTTCCCGGGACCCGGCGCCATCTTCGCTCCTTCCGCTGCGATTCACGCATCATTGCAAGGATTACACAGGCGCCGCAGGAGAGTGATTGGCTCTGCCCATGTCGCGTCGCGTACCTCTGTACGAGCGGGGTCGAATTAGCGTGCGGCCATGAATGTCCCGCGCCCGAAGCGGCCCCGGAGTCTGCTGCTCGCCCCCGCGGCCCTCGCCGCGCTCACCGCCCTCGTCCCCGGCGCTCTCGCCGCCGCCCCCACCGAACTCCCCGCCCCGGAACAGGGGCTGAACCTCCTCGTGGTCGGCCTCGACACCCGCAGGGGCCTGAGCGAGGCGGAGAAGGAGCGCTACCGGCTGGGCGGTAAGGAGTGCGACTGCACGGACGTGATGATGCTCGTGCACGTGTCGGCGGCGAACGACCGGGTCGACGTCGTGAGTCTGCCGCGCGACTCGCTCACCGCCTTCCCCGCCGACCACCGCGACCGGCGGACCGGGAAGGTGCACGCCGCCCACCCCGCGAAGATCAACAGCGCCTGGGCGGAGGGCGGTTCCTCGTTCGCCGTGGAGATCGTCGAGTCGATGACCGGGCTGCCCGTCCACCGGTATCTGGAGATCGACTTCCGGCGCTTCATGGACACCGTGGACCGCGTCGACGGCGGGGTGCCCATCTGTACGGCGGAGCCGCTCAAGGACCCCGCCACCGGCATCGACCTCCAGCCCGGTACCAAGCGGGTCGGGGGCGGCGAGGCCCTCCAGTACGTCCGCTCGCGGAAGGCGGACGGGCAGATGGACTTCGGCCGGATCCGCAAGCAGCAGAAGTTCGTCGTCAACACCCTGGAACGGCTCCGCGAAGGGGTCCTCGACGACCCGGCGCGGCTGCGGGACTTCGCCGCGGCGCTGCGCGGGACGGCGGCGGCCGAGCGCGGGATCTCGACGGCGGAGCTGCTGACGCTCGCCGCCCGGCTGCGGGACCTGCCCCCGGACCGTACGGAGTTCGCGACCGTGCCCGTACGGGGCTTCAATCCGACCATCGAGGGTGCCGGGTCCACGATCGCCTGGGACGAGGAAGGGGCGGCGGAGGTCTTCGGGCGGCTGCGCGAGGACCGGCCGCTGCCCGCCGCCGAGGAGGTCGCTCCCAGCACGATCCCGGTGGCCACGTACGGGCCGGCCACGGGGTCATCGCTCATCTGCCCGTAGTCCGTCCGGTGGACTTACCGGAACCTCCGCCCTTCCGACCAGTTGATCAGCACGGCTCGGCACTCAGCGGGGCCAGTACCCGAAAGGCCTGAACAATGAAGAAGCTCTTGGCTACGGCTGCTGTGGCCGCGTCGGTTCTCGGCGCGACGGCGGCGGGTGCCGGACAGGCGCTCGCGATCGCCGACGACGGTGGCACCACCTCGCTCAGCGGCAACGGTGCCCACCAGGAGTACGGCAACTCCGCCACCTACGGGAACATGAGCCCGCAGTTCGCGCTCGTCCAGGGTTCCCTGAACAAGCCGTGCGTCGGCCTGCCCGCCAAGGTCAACGCCGGTTCGCTGATCGGTCTCATCCCGATCACCGTCCAGGACGTCAACGTCCTGTCCTCCCCGCAGAACCAGCAGTGCACCGAGAACTCCACCCAGGCCAAGGGTGACGAGCCGCTGTCGCACATCCTCAGCGACATCCCGGTCCTGTCCGGCAACGGCGCCGGCAACAGCTGAGCGACGACACCCGGCACGGCGGCGGCCCCGCCGCCCCTCCTCGGAGGGGTGGCGGGGCCGTCCCCGTCCAGGCCGGGTCCGGCCTAGCGCGCCGGATTCGCCTTCTCGGCGAGCTCGGCCGGGGTGGTGACGGGGGCCTCGCACACGAAGTGGCGGCAGACGTACGCGGCGGGCCCGCCGGCCACCAGCGGGCGGTCCTTCAGGAGCGGGAACTCCTCGCTGTCGGGGGCACCGGTCGCGACCACGGCGCCGGGGGCGGTGGCGAGGAGCGCGGTACGGCGCAGCTCCTGGAAGGCCTCGTCGGCGGGGGCGCCGACGACGGCGATCTCGCGGGGCCCGTCGAGGAGGGCCTCGGCGACCGCCAGGCCCCAGCCGATGAAGCGGGGCGCGCGCGGGCCGAGGGCCTTGACGACGCCGAGGGCTCCCTCGGCGGCGGTGCGGTGGGCCTCCGAGCCGGTGTGGGCGGCGTACGAGAGGAGCGCTCCGGCGGCTGCGGTCCAGCCCGAGGGGGCGGCGTTGTCCGTGGGGTCCTGCGGGCGGCGGATGAGCGCCTCCGCGTCGTGGGCGGTGTCGTAAAGCGCGCCGCCCTCGCCGGTGAAGCGGTCGAGGACGATGTCCAGGAGGAAGCCGGCGAACTCGAGCCAGGCGCCCTCGCCGGTGACGGCGGCGAGGGCGAGGAAGCCCTCGGCGACGTCGGCGTAGTCCTCCAGGACGCCGTCGTTGGTGCCGGCCCGGCCGTCCTTGGAGGTACGGGTGAGCCGGGCGGTCTCGTCCATGTGGACCCGGACGAGCAGGTCGGCCGCCTCGGTGGCGCGTTCGACGAGGTCGGGGCGGTCGAAGAGGGCGCCGGTCTCGGCGAGGGCGGCGATCGCGAGACCGTTCCAGGCGGCGACGACCTTGTCGTCGCGGCCGGGGCGCTCGCGCTCCTCGCGGGCGGCGAGGAGCCGGGCGGCGATGGAGGCGATGCGGTCGGCGTCGGCGACTGCGTCTTCGTCGGACCGCGGGAGCTGGAGGACGGAGCTGCCGTGCTCGAACGTGCCGTCCTCGGTGACGCCGTAGTGGGCGGCGGCGAGGGCGGCGTCCTCCTCGCCGAGGACGGCGGTGAGCTGCTCGGGGGTCCAGACGTAGTAGGCGCCCTCGACGTGCTTGCCCGTGCCTCCCCCAGAGCCTTCGGCCTGGGGGTGCCCCCATCCGTCTGCGACGGCCGAGTCGGCGTCGAGGGCGGAGGCGAAGCCGCCTTCGGGGGTGCGCAGTTCGCGGACCATGAAGTCGGCGGTCTCCAGGGCGACGCGGCGGGCCAGGTCGCTGCCGGTGGCCTTCCACAGGTGCGCGTACACCCGGCAGAGCAGGGCGTTGTCGTACAGCATCTTCTCGAAGTGGGGCACGACCCAGGCGCGGTCGACGGCGTAGCGGGCGAAGCCGCCGCCGAGCTGGTCGTAGATGCCGCCGCGGGCCATGGCCTCGCAGGTGTCGGCGGCCATCTGGAGGGCGCCCTCGGAGCCCGTACGGGCATGGTGGCGGAGCAGGAACTCCACGGCCATCGACGGCGGGAACTTGGGGGCGCCGCCGAAGCCGCCGCGGGTGGCGTCGTACTCGCGGACGAGGCCGAGGAGGGCCTGCGCGAGCTCCTCCTCGCCGGGGACGCCGTCGCCGCCGTAGGCGAGGGAGCGGCCCGCGAGGTCCTTGACGATCCGGTCGGCGACCTCGCCGACCTCGTCGCGGCGGTCGGCCCAGGCGCCGCGGACGCCTTCCAGGACGTCGGGGAAGGAGGGCATGCCGTGGCGGGGCTCCGGCGGGAAGTACGTGCCGAAGTAGAAGGGGGCGGCGTCCGGGGTGAGGAAGACGGTCATCGGCCAGCCGCCCTGGCCGGTGGCGGCCTGGACGGCCTCCATGTAGACGGCGTCGACGTCGGGGCGCTCCTCGCGGTCCACCTTGACGGCGACGAAGTGCTCGTTGACCAGGTCGGCGGTGGCGTCGTCCTCGAAGGACTCGTGCGCCATCACGTGGCACCAGTGGCAGGAGCTGTAGCCGACGCTGAGCAGCACCGGGACGTCACGGCGGCGGGCCTCCTCGAAGGCCTCGGCCGACCAGGGCCACCAGTCGACCGGGTTGTCGGCGTGCTGAAGGAGGTAGGGGGAGGTCTCATGGGCCAGTCGGTTCGCCATGGTGCCCATCCTGCCCTGCCGTCGGGGACTCGTGCGGGATCCGTGCCCTTGGCGGAGCGGGGCCTCGTTCGGGTGGGGTGTCGTCACACCCGGCCGAGGCGGGTGAGGAGGGGCGGAGGGACCAGCCCGTCCGGCGCAGGCCCGCCCGGACGCGGCAGGCGGCGACGGCGAGTGCGGTCACGGCGGCGCCGGCCGGCGGGAACACAGCGCGGCGATCGCGCGACCCCTCGTGCGCGGTGCGCGCGGACCGCTCCCTGGGTCAGGTGGCCGCGCAGACGCCCGTACGGACGCGTCAAGGCGTGTGAGCCCGCGCGGCTCCGGGCGGTACAGGTCGAGCGCGTGGTGGAGCGTGCCGGTCCAGGCGAAGGTCCGGGCCTCGGCGGCACGCGCCGATTCGCGCGCGAGCCGGGCGAGGTCGACCGTACGGGCGGACCGGAGGGCGGACCGGTCGAGTGCCGCCGCCGCGACCGCTGGCACCCCGGTGACGAGCCACAGGCCGCCCCCGCCCAGGAGGGCGGACCGGCCGAGCAGCGCCACGGCGACCGGCCCGCTCTTGATCAGGTCGGTAGGCACCCGCGCACCTGCTGTCGGGGGGCAGGCGTACGGACGCCCCCTATCCCGTACCACCAGGGGTACGGGACAGGGGGCGTCGTCGCTACTTGCCGGGGGCGCCCGCCTTGGTGGCCGGGGTGCCCGCGGCGGCCTCCGGGTCCGGGGCCTCCTCGAAGGAGACCTTGCCCATGTGGCGGTTCATCGACTTCATCAGCAGCCAGACCGCGACGGCCATGACCGCGAAGACGACGAAGCCGAGGACGCCGGGGGTCACCTTGTTCTTGTCCAGCTCTTCGGCGGCGAAGGGGACAAGCTGGGTCAGTGCCAGGTGTGCGCTCATGTCAGGCATTGTCGCGGATGCCCGCGAAGAGATCTTCCTCGGGGAGGGAGGTCGGGACCAGCGCCTTGCTGAGCTCGTACTCCTCCGTCGGCCAGACCTCCTTCTGGATCTCCATCGGGACCCGGAACCAGCCGCCGTCGGGGTCGATCTGGGTGCGGTGGGCGATCAGGGCCTTGTCGCGGGTCTCGAAGAAGTCGGCGCAGGGCACGAAGGTGGTCAGCGTCCGCTCCTTGCGCTCGAACTCGCTCCAGCGCTCCAGCCACTCCCCGTAGGGGGACTCCAGGCCGCGGGCGAGGAGCGCCTCGTGCAAGGCGGTGGTGCGGGGACGGTTGAAGCCCTGGTTGTAGTAAAGCTTCAGGGGCTGCCAGACCGGGCCGAACTCGGCCTCCGGGTACTTCTCGGCGTCGGTCGCGCCGTCGAAGGCCACCATCGTGATCTTGTGGGTCATGATGTGGTCGGGGTGCGGGTAGCCGCCGTTCTCGTCGTAGGTCGTGATGACCTGCGGGCGGAACGAGCGGATCTTGCGGACCAGCTCCCCGGCCGCCGTGTCGACGTCCGCCAGGGCGAAGCAGCCCTCGGGGAGCGGCGGCAGCGGGTCGCCCTCGGGCAGGCCCGAGTCGACGAAGCCCAGCCATTCCTGGGAGACGCCGAGGATCTCGCGGGCCTCGTCCATCTCCTTGCGGCGCACCTCGTGGATGTTCGCCTCGATGTAGGCGTCACCCTGAAGCTGGGGGTTCAGGACCGAGCCGCGCTCGCCGCCCGTGCACGTCACCACGATGACGTCCACCCCCTCGGACACGTACTTGGCCATCGTGGCCGCACCCTTGCTCGACTCGTCGTCGGGGTGGGCGTGAACGGCCATCAGTCGCAGCTGGTCAGTCAAGACTCGATCCTCAGTGATTCGACGCGGAGGGAGGCTTCTATAGTGACGGAATCGGGGGAGCGAAAATTCCGCCACCCCCGGCTTCGAGAGGATCCACCATGAGCGCGGTGCGAGAGCAGCTGCCCGAAGGGCGCTACGGGCGCTCCGCGGACGAGCGGGCCGACCGCAAGCTCAAGGTGGCCGGCGCCGTGCTCGGCGTCCTCTTCCTCGGCATGATGGGCTGGTTCGGCTGGCACTACGTCGTCGACAGCAAGATCAGCGCCGAGATGATCAAGTTCGACGTGGTGAGCCCCACCGAGGTGCAGGTGCACCTGGAGGTCCGCAAGGACGAGGGCGTCAAGGGCGTCTGCACGCTGCGGTCACGGGCCGAGGACGGCACCGAGGTGGCCCGCAAGGACGTGCGGATCGACGACCCCGCCGGCCGGGTCGACAACGTCTTCACGCTCCGTACGACGGCGCTCGCGACGAGTGCCGAGCTCGTGGGGTGTACGGCCCGGTAGCGGTGGGTAGGGACCGGGTGACGAGTCCCGGCGGGTCACGGGCGTGACCTGGGGAGACGCCATCCTGATGGCGGATGTCCTCCCGCTTTTCGCCACTCATTGTTAGGCTCGTGGTTTCGCCCGCTCGGGAAGCGCCTGCTGCCCGTGTAGGGCGATGCTTTGTATTCCCAGTACCTACGAGGAGCACCTGTGACCCAGACCAGCGACAACGTCACCTGGCTCACCCAGGAGGCGTACAACAAGCTCAAGGGAGAGCTTGAGTACCTGTCTGGTCCCGCGCGTACCGAGATCACCGTGAAGATCGCAGCGGCGCGCGAAGAAGGCGACCTGCGCGAGAACGGCGGGTACCACGCGGCCAAGGAGGAGCAGGGCAAGCAGGAGCTCCGGATCCGCCAGCTCACCCAGCTGCTCGAGCACGCCAAGGTCGGCGAGGCCCCGGCGGACGACGGCGTCGTCGAGCCCGGCATGGTCGTCACGATCGCCTTCGACGGCGACGAGGACGACACGATGACCTTCCTGCTCGCCTCCCGCGAGTACGCGAGCGACGACATCGAGACCTACTCGCCGCAGTCGCCGCTCGGCGTCGGCGTCAACGGCAAGAAGGCCGGTGAAGACGCCGAGTACGAGCTGCCGAACGGCAAGAAGGCCACGGTGAAGATCCTCAGCGCCACGCCGTACGGCCGCTGAGCCGCCGCCTTCCACGGCTTCGTGTGACGGGCCGGACCCCTCGGGGGTCCGGCCTTTTCCCTTGCATGCACATGCAATGATGCGGGACTGACGTTGCGTCATCAGCGATGCGTCATCGGGGTTGCGTCATCGGGGTTGCGTCATCGGGTTGCGTCATCGGGTTGCGTCATCGGGTTGCGTCATCGGGGGGATGGGCACAGTGCTGGGACCGCTGCGTGAGGGCACGCCACGGCAGATCGGACCGTACGAGGTGCTGGCCCGGCTCGGCGCCGGCGGCATGGGCGAGGTCTTCCTGGGGCGGGACGGGCGGGACGCCTCGGAGGGCGGCTCGGCCGACGGGGTCTTCGTCGCCGTGAAGACGGTGCGGCGGGACGTCGCCGGCGATCCGGCCTTCCGCGACCGGTTCCGGCGCGAGATCCGGGTCGCCGCGCTCGTCGCCAGTTCCTACGCCGCCGCGCCCGTCGGCGGCGACGCCGACGCCGAGGTGCCGTGGCTGGCCACCGCGTACGTCCCCGGGCCCAGCCTCTCCCAGGCCGTGCGCCGCGGCGGCGCGCTGCCCGTCGCCACCGTGCGCGCCGTCGGTGCCGGGGTCGCCCGCGCCCTCGCCGACCTGCACGGGGCCGGGGTCCTGCACCGGGACCTCAAGCCCGGCAACGTCATGCTCTCCGTCGACGGACCCCGCCTCATCGACTTCGGCATCGCCCGCAGCGCCGCCGCGACCACCATGACCGCGACGGGGGTGATGGTCGGTACTCCCGCCTTCATGTCCCCCGAGCACGTGGCCGGGGCCCGGCGGGTGACGGCCGCCTCCGACGTCTTCTGCCTGGGCTCGCTCCTCTGCTACGCGGCGACCGGCGAGGACCCCTTCGGCGACGGGCCGCTCGCCGCCGTCCTGTACCGGGTCTCGCAGGCGGAAGCCGACCTGAGCCGGGTGCCGGAGGAACTGCGTGACGCCGTCGCCGCCTGTCTGGCCCTCGATCCGGCGGACCGGCCCACCCCGGGCGAGCTCGCGGAGCTGCTCGGCGGGGGCGCGGGGAGTCGCTTCCCGTGGCCGGAGGGCGTACGGGACCACATCGGCGAGTACGGGACGGAGCTGGCCCAGCTCGTCGCCTCCGGCGGTCCGCTCCTGGAGGTCGCGCCCTCGCCCACGCCCGACCCCCGGGGGCCCGTGGTGACGCCCGGGGTGCCGGGGGTGCACTCCGCGCCGACCCAGGGGCCGGTCGCACGGCCCGACACGCCTCCGCCCCGGCGGCGGGGGCGGGTGCTCGCCGCCGTCCTGGCGCTCGCGGTCGTGGCCGGGGGCGTCGGCACGTACCTGCTGTGGCCGGAGGGCGAGACGAAGAAGCCCCGCTCCCCGGAGAAGGCCGCCGCCCCGCCCGCCGGGCCGCGCGTCCCGGGCGTCGACGACCGGGGCCTCGCCGACGCCTCGGGCGTCGTCCCGCAGAACGCGGCCCAGCGGCCGGCCGGCTGGACGCCGTGGAAGGCGAAGCTGAGCGCGCCGGCGTTCGGCTGCTCGGCCGGCGAGAAGGTGCTGGTCTGCCGGACGACGGACGGGCGGTACGAGGCGCTGGATCCGGCGAGCGGGAAGAAGCTGTGGGACGTGCCACAGGCCGCGGACACGCCCGGCGAGACCTACATCAGCCCCACCGGGTACCCCTTCGTGGGCGGGGGCGCCACACGTCCCACGGTCCACGACGGGAGCGTGGTCCTCGTCGCCGGAGGCTCGCTCCAGGTCCGTGACGCGCGCACGGGGGCGGTGCGCTGGGAGAAGCCGGCCCTGGGTCCGCAGAACTTCTGGGACACCCGGCCCGTCGTCGGCGACGGGATCGTCTTCGCGGCGACGGAGCTCGCCGAGGACAGCACCGGAACGCCGGTCGCTCTGACGGCGTTCTCCCTGGCCGACGGACGGCGGCTCTGGTCGCACGGCCTCAGCAACGGGAACATCTCCAGCGCCGACCGCAAGGCGTACGAGTCGGTGGCCTACGCCAAGGGCATCGTCTACGCGCTCAGTCAGGGCGGGCTCGTGGCGTACGACGGCAGAAAGGGCACTCAGTTCGGACAGGTGGACCCGGATGCCAAGGCGTGCCGGGAGCTCAAGGTGCTCGGCGCGTCGGCGTACTGCGCGGGCGCCGGGTCCGGCAACGACCGCGACACCTCACTTCACCTGCTCGACGCCCGCACCCTCGCCTCGAAGGCGTCGCTGCCCAGCGCGCTCGGCTCGGCGGCTCCCACGGCGGTCGGTGCGCACACTGTCGTGGCCTTCGACGGGGGCCTGCGGATCCTCGACCCGCGCACCGGGAAGACGCTCGCCTCCTTCCCGGCCAAGGCCGTGCCCGCCGGGCTCAGCCAGAGCTGGTCGTCGCCGCTGCTCGCCGGCGACCGAGTCGTGTACGCCGACTACTCCTCCCTCTACACCGTGCGGATCGGCGCCGACGGCAAGCCGGGCGGGCTCAAGGTGACACCGGTGCCCGGGGCGCCGGGACCGCGCGCCGAGGAGGAGTTCTACGACCCGAACTGGGGCGAAATGATCTTCAAGAAGATCCGGCAGCCGGAGGTCCTGCCCGTGGGCGGAATCGCGTACGTCGTCTTCGACAAGGGTGTCGTCTCCTCTGTCGAGCTCCCCAAGTGACGCTCTGAAAGGACCTGTTCGGTGCTGGAAGCTCTGCCCCCGGGACAGCTCCCGCGACTCACGGGGCCCTACCGGCTACTCGCCCGGATCGGTGCGGGCGGCATGGGCGAGGTGCATCTCGCCTGCCGGGCCGACGAGCCGACCGCCGATCCGTACCGGATGGTCGCCGTGAAGACCGTGCGGGAGGACCTGGAGGTCGACGGGGACTTCCGGACCCGGTTCCGGCGGGAGATCGCGGCGGCGCGGACCGTGGACGGGCCGGGCGTGGCGCGGCTCGTGGACGCCGACGCCGACGCGCCCTCGCCGTGGCTGGCGACGGAGTACGTGCCGGGGCCGTCGCTCGCCGAGGCCGTCGTACGGTCGGGGGCGCTTCCCGTCACGGCCGTACGGGCTCTGGGGGCCGCGCTCGCCACGGCCCTGGCGGACGTGCACCGGGTGAAGGTCCTGCACCGGGACCTCAAGCCCGCGAACGTCCTGCTCGGCGCGGCCGGGCCGAAGCTGATCGACTTCGGCATCGCCCAGGCCTTCGAGGCGACGGCGCTGACCTCGACCGGTCTGGTGGTCGGCTCACCCGGGTTCATGTCGCCGGAGCACCTGGTGGGGAGCCGGGCGGTGGTGCCCGCGTCGGACGTGTTCTGCCTCGGTGCGGTGCTCGCGTTCGCGGCGAGCGGCCAAGGGCCTTTCCATGATGACGAGATGGCCGCGGTGATCTATCGGATCACTCGCGCCGACGCCGAACTGTCCGGGGTTCCGGAGGAGTTGCGGACGGTCGTGGAGCGCTGTCTGCGGCTCGATCCCGCCGAGCGGCCGTCGGCGGAGGAGCTGGTGGTCCTGCTCGGCGGCGGGGGCGCGCCCGAGGCCTTTCCTTGGCCCGGTGGGGTGTTGTCGCTGCTCGCCTCCTACGGGGAGGCGGCGCGGAACGTCGGGGAGGCGGCCGCCTCGGGTGCGGGCGTCGCCGACCTGCCGACGCTCGGACCGGTCGTTCCCTACTCCCCCACCGCCGTGCCGAACCGGCCCGCGGCACCGGCTGCCGCTCCCGTGAAGCCGCGCCGTCGGGCGTGGGGCGCGGTCGTGGCGGGGGCGGTCGCGGTGGCGGTGCTCGCGACGGTGGGCGTGGTGCTGCTGAACCGGACCGGCGAGCAGGAGGGCGCGACGACCGGCGGGAGCGCAGGGGCGCCGAGCACGAGCGCGGCCCCCGACGCCTCGGGGAACCCGGCTCCGGTGACGCTGAGCCAGGTCGTCCTGCCGTACGGCGGCGCGGGCCACACCAACGACTTCGGCACGGCCGGCACGGACCGCGCGTACCGCCCGGCCGAGTGGTCTCCGTGGACCGCCGAGGTGGAGGCGGGCGTCGGCACCTGCGCGCTCTCCCCGAAGGTCCTGGTCTGCCCCGGGTCCGGCGGTGCGGTCACCGGGCTGAGCGCGGCGGACGGCAAGCAGCTGTGGAAGGTGCCGGGGCGGGGCGAGGGGCTGCGCAGCGGCGCCCAGTACCCGGCGGTCGTCGGCGACACCGCGTACGTCACGGGGCCGGACGGGGTCGTCGCGTACGGGGTCCTCGACGGCAAGGAGCGGAGCCGTGTCCCGGGGCCCGGGACCGACTGGGCCGTGAAGGGCACCGACCTGCTGGACGGGGTCCTCTACTCCACGTACGTCAACATGCGCGACGAGCGGACCGGCCTGGTCACCGCCGTGCGCCTCGCCGACGGCCAGGAGCTGTGGCGGACCCCGCTCGACGCCCTGCCGGAACAGCCGGTCGCGGCGGCCGGGCGGGTCTTCGTCCCGCTCGGGATCGTGCCGGTGGCCCTGGACGCCCGTACGGGCAAGGAGACGGCACGCGGGGAGGAGGGCTGCCAGGAGTTCACCGTGCACGAGAACAGCGGCAGCGTGCTCTGCACGGGCACGGGCACGGGCACCGGCTCCGTAGCGGTGCTCGACGCGGCGACGCTGAAACTGCGGCGGACCCTCGGCACCGGCGTGTCGGCCAGGCCCACGGTGCGCACCGACGGTCTGGTGGCCGTGGACGAGGGCGGGAGTGTCGTCCTCTACGACCTGGCCGACGGACGGGAGCGGTGGCGGGCGGGACCCCCGGCGTTCCGGGAGGCGACGGGCGACATCTACTTCGCGGGCGATCGGGTCCTGACCGTGGGGAAGGCCGAGGTCCGGTCCTACGCCGTGTCCGGTCCCGCGAACGAGCAGGACTTCGGGGAGTTCGAGGCGGAGCTCCCCGACGGCTTCACGCCGCAGGCGACCGGAGACGCGCTGGCCGCCGGAGGGGCGGTGTTCCTCGCCCTCCCCGACGGCCTCGTCGTCTCCGGGTATCTGCCCTGAGCGGGGCGGTCAGCCGTCCGCGCGGCGGTACTTGCGGACCGAGAGCGTACGGAAGATCGCGACGATCAGGATCGAGTAGATCAGCGACGCCCACACCGGGTGCTGCATCGGCCAGGCGTCGGACGGGGAGACGCCCGGGTCGCCGAAGAGCTTGCGGCAGGCCTGCACGGTGGCGCTGAACGGGTTCCACTCGGCGATGGGCTGGAGCCAGGACGGCATCTGGCTGGAATCCACGAACGCGTTCGAGATGAACGTGACCGGGAAGAGCCAGATCAGGCCGCCGGACGTCGCCGCCTCCGGGGTGCGGACCGAGAGGCCGATGAGGGCGCCGATCCAGGTGAAGGCGTAGCCCAGGAGGAG
Source organism: Streptomyces sp. NPDC058650 (assembly GCF_042717315.1). Classification (NCBI taxonomy): domain Bacteria; kingdom Bacillati; phylum Actinomycetota; class Actinomycetes; order Kitasatosporales; family Streptomycetaceae; genus Streptomyces; species Streptomyces sp. NPDC058650. The sequence continues at coordinate 152,144 of NZ_JBHXRL010000005.1, read as the reverse complement.
GAGGAGGGCGAAGCCCGCCATGATCTTCCCGAAGTTGGTCGGTGCCGCGTAGCCGGGGCGCCAGCCGATGATCAGCGCGACGATCGCGAGGACGAACAGCGTCAGCGCGGTCTGGACGAGGTCGGCGAGGGTGCGGCCGGTGAGGACCGCGCCACGCGCCATGGGCAGGGAGCGGAAGCGGTCGATGAGGCCCTTGTGCATGTCGTCCGCGATGCCCGCGCCCGCGCCGGCCGTGGCGAAGGTGACGGTCTGCGCGAAGATGCCCGCCATCAGGAAGTTCTTGTAGACGTCCGGGTCGGTGCTGCCGCCGATGCTCATGGAGCCGCCGAAGACGTACGTGAAGAGGATCACGAACATCACCGGCTGGATCAGCCCGAACAGGATCATCTCGGGGATCCGGGTCATGCGGATGAGGTTGCGCCGGGCGATGACCAGGGAGTCGTTCACGGTGCTCACTTGGCCGTCTCCTTCGTCAGGTCACGGCCTCGGCCGTCCTTACCGCGGCCGTGCTGACCGCGGGCGCCCTGGCCTCGGGCGTCCTCCGGGGGCGGCCCGCCGTTCTCCTCCTCCGTCAGGGCGGCCGCGTGGCCGGTCAGGGAGATGAAGACGTCGTCGAGGGTGGGGCGGCGCAGGCCGATGTCGTCGATCTCGACGCCGACGGCGTCCAGGTCGCGAATGACCTCGGCGAGCAGCTTGGCGCCGCCGGAGACGGGCACGGTGAGCTTGCGGGTGTGGTCCTCGACGGAGACCTCGCCCTGCCCCCTGCCCGCGATGCCGTAGCGGGCGAGGACGTCGCGGGCGCCCGCGATCATCGCCGGTTCGTGGACGACGACCTCGACGCGCTCGCCGCCCGTCTGGGCCTTGAGCTGGTCGGAGGTGCCGCGCGCGATGACCTTGCCCTGGTCGACGACGCAGATGTCGTGGGCGAGGTGGTCGGCCTCCTCCAGGTACTGGGTGGTGAGGAGCAGCGTCGTACCCCCCGCGACGAGTTCCTTGATGACCTCCCACAGCGCCTGCCGGTTCCGCGGGTCGAGACCGGTCGTCGGTTCGTCCATGAACATGACCGGTGGGGAGACGACGAGGGCCGCCGCCAGGTCGAGGCGCCGGCGCATGCCGCCGGAGTACGTCTTGGCGGTGCGGTCGGCGGCGTCCGCGAGCCTGAACCGTTCCAGGAGCTCGTCGGCCCGCACCTTCGCCGCCTTCGCCTTCAGCTGGTAGAGCTGGCCGACCATCTGGAGGTTCTCGCGGCCGGTCAGGTACTCGTCGACCGCGGCGAACTGGCCGGAGAGGCCGATCGAGCGGCGGACCTGTTCGGGATGCTTGAGGACGTCGATTCCGGCGACGACGGCCCTGCCGCTGTCGGGCTGGAGGAGCGTCGTCAGCACGCGCACGGTGGTGGTCTTCCCCGCGCCGTTCGGGCCGAGCAGGCCCAGGACCGTGCCCTCGGGTACGTCGAGGTCGACGCCGTCCAGAGCTCGTACGTCACCGAAGGTCTTCACCAGACCCTCGGCGTAGATCGCGCCTGGCATGTGGTTCTCCCAGGGAGATTCGGGCGTTTCCTACCGATCCTAGGTTTGCCGGGCGGGCCGCGCCCAGTGAATTCGTGATCCGCGCCACATGATCCTGGAGTCGAGTGCGCGCCCCTGAGTGCGCCCCCGAGTGCTCGCGCACGAGTCGGACGCGCGCGGGTCAGCCGAGGACCGTGTAGCCCGCGTCCCGCAGCGCGTCCTCGACCTCCCGGCAGTGCTCCGGGCCCTTCGTCTCCAGGTGCAGCTCGACCTCCGCCTCCGTCAGACCCAGGCGCGGATCCGTCCGCACATGGCTCACGTCGAGGACGTTCGCGTCGACCACCGTGAGGACCGCGAGCAGCGTCGCGAGCGCGCCCGGCCGGTCCGTCACCCGCAGCCGCAGGCTCAGATAGCGGCCCCCTGCGGCCATGCCGTGCCGCAGGATCCGCTGGAGGAGCAGCGGGTCGACGTTCCCGCCCGACAGGATCGCGACCACGGGCCCCTGGAAGGCCCTCGGGTCGGCGAGGAGGGCCGCCACCGGGCTCGCGCCGGCCGGTTCGACGAGGAGTTTGGCCCGCTCCAGGCAGAGCAGCAGCGCCGACGACAGGTCGTCCTCCGAGACGGTGCGGACCTCGTCCACGTACTCCTGGATCAGGGCGAACGGCACGTCGCCCGGCCGCCCCACCTTGATCCCGTCCGCCATCGTCACCGGCGACTCGATCACCACCGGATGCCCGGCGGCCAGCGAGGGCGGGTACGCGGCCGCGCCCTCCGCCTGCACCCCGATCACCTTCACGTCCGGGCGCAGCGACTTCACCGCGAGCCCCACACCGGCCGCGAGACCGCCGCCGCCGATGCCCACGACGATCGTCCGGACCTCCGGGCACTGCTCCAGGATCTCCAGGCCGACCGTGCCCTGCCCCGCGATGATGTCCGGGTGGTCGAAGGGGTGGATGAGGACCGCGCCCGTCTCCCGGGCGTACTCCTCCGCCGCCGCCAGCGTCTCGTCGACGACGTGGCCGTGCATCCGGACCTCGGCGCCGTACTCCCGGGTGGCCGCGATCTTCGGCAGCGGGGCGCCGACCGGCATGAAGACCGTCGCGTGCACGCCGAGCAGCTTCGAGGCGAGCGCGACGCCCTGCGCGTGGTTGCCCGCCGAGGCGGCGACGACCCCGGCGGCCCGCGCCTCGGGCCGCAGCCCGGAGATCCGTACGTACGCCCCGCGCAGCTTGAAGGAACCGGTCCGCTGGAGGTTCTCGCACTTGAGCTGGACCGGCGCCCCCACCAGCGACGACAGATGGCGGCTGCCCTCCATCGCGGTCACCCGGGCCACCCCGGACAGCATCTTCTGCGCCCCGCGCACGTCGTCCAGCATGAGGTGGTGCAAGGGGTCTCGCGTACGGAAGCTCATGACAGCAAGTCTCGCAGCTCACCGCCCTCGTGGCCGCTCGGCGAGCGGGTGCCGAATCCGGTTTGCGCAGCCCCGGTACGGACCCCCTCGGGTCCGCGTACTCTGTCCCCCACCGACCGACCACCCCCGCACGAGAGAGACCCACAGCCATGCCCACATCTCAGGACATGACGACTGAGCTCGACCCCGGTCTCCTCGACGCCCTCCAGCACCAGGTGGCCGTCTTCGCCCGCCGGGCCGAGCAGACCCGCCTCGGCGGCACGGGACAGCTCCGCAACTCGATGGACCGGGCCGCCTACCTCCTCCTCAACCGGCTGGACCAGGAAGGGCCGATGGGCGTCAAGGCGCTCGCGGCGGGCATGGGGATCGACTCGTCCACGGTCACCCGACAGGTCGCCCCGCTCGTCGACACCGGCCTCGTCAAGCGGACCTCGCACCCGGAGGACGGGCGCGCGGTCGTGCTCCAGCTGTCGCCACGCGGCCTCGCCCGCCTGGAGGAGGTCCGCTCCTCGCGCCGCCAGCTGATGGTGGAGGTCACGGACGGCTGGACCCAGACCGAGCGCGAGTCCTTCTGCACGCTGCTCACGCGCTTCAACACCGCCCTGTCCGCACGGCAGTCGGCGCACACGGGCCACCCGGGCACCGCGTCCGGGGGTTCGTCGACGGAGTCCGCGCCGGCCTCTTGACCCGGGCCTCTCGCTGCCCTCCTATGAGGGGGTGCGCGAGCAACGGATCGGACCTGTCAGCGAACAGGCCCACCGCACCCGGGAGTTCGAGGCGTTCGTGGCCGGGGCAGCGGGGCGGCTGCTGCATGCCGCGACCCTGCTCACCGCCGAGTCCCGTACGGCCAACCCCCACGCCAGGGCGCTGCTGAGCGCCGCCCTCGCCCATACGTACGCGGTGTGGGCGCGGTTGCGTGACGAGGACCCGTACGACCTCACGCGCCGCGATCTCGCCGCCCGCTTCGCCCGCACCGCGTGGCGGCACCACGGCGGACGGGGTCCGCTGGCCGCGCTCGGCCCGCAGGAACGTCTCGTCGTCGTGCTGCGGCTCTACGAAGGGGTGGCCGAGGAGCAGGTCGCGGCCCTCCTCGGGCTCTCCGAGGCACGCGTCCGCGCCGTCTGCGCCCGCTCGGTCGCCGCGCTCCGGGCCGCGGCGCGCGGCGCGGCCGCCTCCCAGGGGCGGGAGATCGCCGCGTGACCCGGCACGAGGACAAGGAGGCGGCGGTCCGGCGGATGCTGGACACCCCGCACCCGCCGGTGCCCGCGGATCTCGCCGTACAGGCCGTGGAGCGCGGGTCGCGGCGGGCACGCCGGGACCGGGTGGCGCGCCGGGTGCTGTGGGGCCTGTTCGCCGTCGCCGTGTTCGCGTTCGTGGTGTGGGCCTCGGTGGAACAGCCGTGGGAGGCCCCGCCCGCGCGGACGACGCCACCGCTCGAAGGGTGGTGACGCGGGGCCCGGCCTAGCCTGGAGGAGGGGCCGTCTGGAGGTCGTCATGGCCAGGAAAGCAACGGACTGCCGGGACGCCCCGAGCGTCTCCGGCTGCTCGCTCTACATCTCGGGCGAGGAGGAGGAGGTGCTGCGGGCTGCCGTCGAGCACGCCGTCTCCGTGCACGAGCACACGGACACCCCCGAGCTCCGCGAGGAGATAAAGAGCCACCTGAAGGACCCGGCGCCCGGGACCTGAGCGACGGAAGGGCCCGCGCCCCCCCGTGGGGAGCCCGGGCCCTTCCGCACCGGCAACGGCTAGCCGAGGGCCTGGCGGAGGTCCGCCAGCAGGTCCTCGACGTTCTCGATGCCCACCGAGAGGCGGACGAGGTCGGCCGGGACCTCCAGGGCGGAGCCCGCGACGCTCGCGTGCGTCATCCGGCCCGGGTGCTCGATGAGGGACTCGACGCCGCCCAGCGACTCACCGAGGGTGAAGAGCTGCGCGCGGTTGCAGACCTCCACCGCCGCGTCCTCGCCGCCCTGTACGCGGAAGGAGATCATTCCGCCGAACGAGCGCATCTGCTTGGCCGCGACCTCGTGACCCGGGTGCTCCGGCAGGCCCGGGTAGAGGACCTGGACGACCTTCGGGTGCTGGGTGAGCATCTCGACGATCTTCGTCGCGTTCTCGCTGTGGCGGTCCATGCGCACAGCGAGGGTCTTGATGCCGCGCAGCACGATCCACGAGTCGAACGGTCCGGCGACCGCGCCCATCGCGTTCTGGTGGTACGCGAGCTCCTCGCCGAGCGCCTCGTCGGCCGTCACGAGCGCGCCGCCGACGACGTCCGAGTGCCCGCCCATGTACTTGGTGAGCGAGTGCACGACGACGTCCGCGCCGAGCGCCAGCGGCTGCTGGAGGTAGGGCGAGGCGAAGGTGTTGTCGACGACGAGCTTCACGCCGGCCTGGCGGGCGACGCCCGCGACGGCCTCGATGTCGGTGATGCCGAGGAGCGGGTTCGACGGGGTCTCGACCCAGATCAGCTTCGTCCGGTCGTTGACGGCGTCCCGCACCGAGTCGATGTCGGAGGTGTTCGCCACCGAGAAGTCCACGCCCCAGCGCTCCACGACCTTGGCGAAGAGCCGGAAGGTGCCGCCGTAGGCGTCGTTCGGGATGACCACGTGGTCGCCGGGCGCGAGGAGCGTGCGCAGGAGGCAGTCCTCGGCGGCGAGCCCGGAGGCGAAGGCGAGACCGCGCCGGCCGCCCTCCAGGGCCGCCAGGTTCTCCTCCAGGGCGGTACGGGTCGGGTTCGCGCTGCGGCTGTACTCGTATCCGCCGCGCAGCCCGCCCACGCCGTCCTGCTTGTAGGTGGACACCTGGTAGATGGGCGGGACGACCGCGCCGGTCAGCGGGTCGGCGGTGTTGCCCGCGTGGATCGCGCGGGTCTCGAAGCTCTGGTGAGAGTGCTGGTCGCTCATGAGTCAGGAGCGTAGTGCCGCGCGCTCCCCGCCGCTTCGATCGTCTCATCGAGCGTCCTGGACAATGGACGCATGGAGATTCTCTTGTTCCTGATCGCGATGGGGCTGCTGTTCGCCGTCCTCGGCCGCTATGTGCTGGGCCGCCGGGGCGGCGGCGGGATCCGGCAGGTCGCGCCGGACGCACCGGACGCGGCGGACCCGGAGGCGTACGGCTTCGTTCGGCAGGAGGAGCAGGACGTACGGCTGCCGGGGGCCGACGACGATCTTCTCCACGTCCTCGACGTCGTCCAGGCCACCCAGGACTGGCGAGCCGCCTCGCGGCTGCTCGCCGAGACCGACAAGGACGGCGAGGTGCGCTGGCAGCGCGTCCAGGCCTTCGCGGGCGCGGCCTCCCTCGAACTCCAGGAGCGGCCCGGTGTGGGCGGGGCGTGGCTGCGGGCCTGGCGGGCGGACGCGCCGAAGGACGCGGGCGGCGCGGCCGTGCACGGCGAGTTCCTGGTGCAGCAGGCGTGGCGCTCCTCGGCGGCCGGGACGGACGACTTCCGGATCATTCTGGAGGAGGCGCTGAAGGTCACCGAGGAGGCGGCGCTGCTCGCGCCCGGCGACCCCGTCCCGTACATCACCCAGCTGGCCGTGGCGCGCGGCCTCGGCTACGGCCACGAGCAGTTCGACCAGGTGTGGGCGAAGGTCATCGACCGCGCTCCGCAGCACATGGGGGCGCATCTGGCGGCCCTGCACTACTGGTGCGAGAAGTGGCACGGTTCGCGCGAGGAGGCCGACCACTTCGCGACGACGGCCGCGGCGCGCGCCCCGCGGGGCTCGCTGCTCGCGGCGCTGCCGCTGTTCGCGGTGTACGAGCACGTGCCCGACGTGGTGCTCGTGCAGGACTTCTTCCGTACGGCCGTGGTGAGCAAGGCGACGGAGGGCGCGCTGTACGCGGTCCACTCGGCCCGGCCCGAGGACCCGATGCTCGCGCACGTCCGGCACCTGCTCGTCTGGTTCCTGGTGCGCGGCGAGCGCTGGTCGGAGGCCATGCACCAGCTGGTGCACGTCGACGGGCACGTGGGCGCGGTGCCGTGGACGCTGAGCGGGGACCCGGCGGCGGAGTACACGGTCTTCCGGAACCTGGCGGTGGCGGGGTACGAGGCGAACGGCGGCAGCCCGGTGACGCTGCCGCGCTGAGGCGGGGCGCGGTCGGGTCGGGTCGGGTCGGTCGAGTCGGGTCGGGTCGGGTCGGGTCGGGTCGGGTCGGGTCGGGTCGGGTCGGGTCGGGTCGGTCGAGACTGCGGAGGGCCGGGAGGGGAATCCCTTCCGGCCCTCCCTTGTTGTGAGGACTGCCGACCGTCGAGGAGAGATGCAGCATGTTCCTGTCCCGCACCCCCGTCCTCCCCACCCCCGAGCAGGCCCTGCGCGGCCGCCCGGAGCCGGAGTTCTCCGTCCCGGATCGCCACACGGTCCTCGGCAACCCGCTCCTCGGCCCCTACCCCGAGGGGCTGGAGGTCGCCGACTTCGCCCTGGGCTGTTTCTGGGGCGCCGAGCGCAAGTTCTGGCAGGCCGAGGGCGTCTGGACGACCCTCGTCGGCTACCAGGGCGGCCTCACGCCGAACCCGGTGTACGAGGAGGTGTGCTCCGGTCTGACCGGCCACACCGAGGTCGTCCGGGTCGTCTTCGACCCGTCGAAGGTCTCGTACGCGTCCCTCCTGAAGCTCTTCTGGGAGTCCCACGACCCGACGCAGGGCTTCCGCCAGGGCAACGACGTGGGCACCCAGTACCGCTCCGCGGTCTACACCCACAGCCCGGCCCAGGCCGAGCAGGCCGAGGCCTCCCGCGCGGCGTACCAGAAGGTCCTCGCGGGCTCCGGCTACGGCGAGATCACCACGCACGTCCTGCCGGCGGACGAGGAGCGCCCGTTCTATCCGGCGGAGGCGTACCACCAGCAGTATCTGGACAAGAACCCCGCGGGCTACTGCGGCATCGGCGGCACCGGTGTCTCCTGCCCGATCGGCGTCGCCGAGGCGCCGGGCGCGTGAGCTCGGCCGATGCCTTCCTCGACGCCCCCGCCGATACCGGCGGGGGCGTCGGGGCGTCGGGACCCGGGGAAACGTCAACGGGGTCGGATTCCGGCGGTGTTACGCTGGCGCCATGCAGTTCTGCCACGCTCAGGCCCGTTACATGAGGCTGCGCCGCTCCTAGCGGCGGGCCCCTCTTCACGCGTCTCACTCTCCGCGCGTCCTCGCACTCCTGCGTCGGCACTCGCGCTCTCGCGTTCGTTCAGGCCCTCCGCTTCCGGGTCCCGCCGGTGCGGCTCTTCGTGCTGCCCCGGCTCCGAACGGTTTCGCGGAGCAGACTCATGCCATATTCCCCGCAGGGCGGCCGACACGAGCTCGGCCAGAACTTCCTCGTCGACCGGTCCGTGATCGACGAGATCGACGGCCTGGTGGCCAGGACCAAGGGTCCGATACTGGAGATCGGTCCGGGTGACGGTGCCCTGACCCTCCCGCTGAGCAGGCACGGCAGGCCGATCACCGCCGTCGAGCTCGACGGCCGGCGAGCGCAGCGCCTCGGGGTCCGTACCCCCGGTCACGTGGACGTGGTGCACCACGACTTCCTGCACTACCCGCTGCCGCGCAACCCGCACGTGGTCGTCGGCAACGTCCCCTTCCACCTGACGACGGCGATCATGCGGCGGCTGCTCGACGCCCAGCACTGGCACACGGCCGTCCTCCTCGTCCAGTGGGAGGTCGCCCGCCGCAGGGCCGGCGTCGGCGGGGCGACCCTGCTGACGGCCAGCTGGGCGCCCTGGTACGAGTTCGACCTGCACTCCCGGGTCCCCGCACGGGCCTTCCGCCCGATGCCGGGGGTGGACGGAGGGATCCTGTCGATCCGACGGCGGTCGGCGCCCCTCGTGGGCCAGGTGAAGACGTACCAGGACTTCGTACGCCAGGTGTTCACCGGCAAGGGGAACGGGCTGAAGGAGATCCTGCGGCGTACCGGACGGATCTCGCAGCGGGATCTGGCGGCGTGGCTGCTGAGGAACGAGATCTCGCCGCACGCCCTGCCGAAGGATCTCAAGCCGGGTCAGTGGGCGTCGCTGTGGGAGCTGTCCGGGGGTACGGCCGACGGTGCCGTCGGCGGCACGGCCGGCGGCGCGACCGGAGCGTTCGGCGCGGCCAGGGCAGGGGCCGGTCACCCGGGCGGCCGGGCATCCGCGAGCCGTCGGGGCGTGCCGCAGGCGCGGCGCGGCCGGGGGCGGGTCGTACGGAGCTCCACCGGGACCGAGCAGGGGCGGGGCAGGGGCCGACCGGAAGGGTCCTGACCTGTGCCTGATCCGTGTTCGATGCCGGTCTCAGTGGTCGCTTCCCCTTTCCTCGTTCCTCGACGCTCCCCTCCCGCTCGTGAACAGCGGGAGGGGTGTGGCGAGGCTGCGCGGTTGCGGCGTTGCGGGCCGCGGGGCTGCGGGGCGGTTATCTGCCCGTGCGGCGTCCGTACGACGAGCCTCGCGCGCCCTGGCGTCCCTTCGTCTGGCGGACCTGTGCGCGGGGAGCGCAGGGGTCACCGCCGCGCGTGGGGCCGTACCTGCGACCCTCGGGCGTCGCGGGGGGCGTCCGGTCGGACCTGGCGGACGAGGAACGGGTCCTGTTCGCCTCCGGCTCGTACTCCCTGCCGCCGCCGCCCTGGGCGGGCATGCGCGCGCCGGTCGCCCCCGGCGCGTACCCCGGCTGGGAAGCCTCGAAAAGGGCGATCCATTGGGCGAGGGTCAGGTCCTTCGGCAGTCCGCCGTCCGGAATTCCGTGGCGGTCGGCGAGGGAGCGGTAGGTCCGTTTGGGGATGTGGCGCCGAAGGATCTCGGCGAGGCCGCGTCCGGGGCCGGTGAAGACGGCTTCGGCGAACTGCTGGAAGGCGCGGCTCGCGCTCTCCGGCAACAGGGGCTGGGGGCGCCGTCGGATCGTCAGGATGCCCCCGTCGACGCTGGGCATCGGACGGAACGACGTGGCGCGGACGCGGTCGTGGAGCGTGAACTCGTACCACGGGGCCCAGGAGGTCGTGAGCAACGATCCGCCGCTGCGACCGGCGCGTTTACGGGCGACCTCCCACTGCACTATCAGGGCCGCCGACTGCCAGTTCGTCGATTCCAGAAGACGCCGGAGGATCTGGGTCGTGATACCGAAGGGGACGTTTCCGACGACGGTGTCGATCTCGTGCGGAAAACGGAAGTCGAGGAAATCACCTTGGAATACGGTGACCCTTTCCCCGTCGAACTTCCTCCGTACGTGCGCGGCCCAGTGCGGGTCCATCTCCACGGCCGTCACGGTGTCGAAGGAGTGCAGCAACTCCTCGGTGATCGCGCCTTTTCCGGGGCCGATTTCGAGAACGTGTCGCCCGTCCCCCTCGACCTGCCGGACGAGATTGCGCACAGCTCTGTTGTCCTGGAGAAAGTTCTGCCCTAATTCGCGGCGGAGGACGTCGCGATCCGCTCGTCTCGGTATGGAGTCGCGCACTGCCATGAACGATCCCCTCCCTGCCTGCCGTGGTCAATGGACTTGGCACGGACCATACCTCACGGTCCGTCGCCCGGCAGGAGAGCGAGTTGACGTAGTGACGGCCCTCCGCACGGGAGTTGGGAGCGGGCCGGGAGGGCGCGGTGAGCGGCCGGCGGAAGGGGTCGAGAGGGTCACGGCGGTGGCGCTACCCCCCAAGTGAGGTGCGGCGGAGTGGTATTGGAGGGCCCTGGCGGCCTGCCGCGCGGGGGCCGTCCAACGCACCTCCGGCGGGGTCGGGTTGAGCCCGCCGCTCGTCGGCCGCTCCCGCCTCCGGGGCCGAACTATGTCATGTCGGGGGCGAAATCAAGCCATTCCCCCGGGAACGGCCGTTACCCCTCCCTTTACCTGGCGTGGATTTCCCGACCATTGGTATAGAGCGGGAGTCGACGCGACACCATGGGACCCGCGTATGCGGCGGGCACCACCTCCGGACACCCCGACAAGGGGGGTCCATCGCTCCGCCGGACACCCGTGGCCTGGGGTCGACGCCAGGTATAGGGGGAACCTAGGGGGCGCATAGGGGGGGTGCCCTGAGGTTGGGTGAAAGCGCGGCTTCCGGAAACGGAGCCGGATGTCTTCAGCCGGAATTACCAGGACCGGCGCGAGAACACCGGTGACAGGGCGTGGGGCGGCAGCGTGGGACATGGGGGAAGTGTGGGTCCGACGGGGGTTGCCCCCCGCCGGCCCTGATCGTGCGGAGCACTCCTTCTCTCCTGCTTCCCACCGGTGATGTGCGCGCCGAATTGATTCGTGGAGAGATGTCGACAGTGTCCAAGAGTGAGTCCGAGGAATTCGTGTCCGTGTCGAACGACGCCGGTTCCGCGCACGGCACAGCGGAACCCGTCGCCGTCGTCGGCATCTCGTGCCGGGTGCCCGGCGCCCGGGACCCGAGAGAGTTCTGGGAGCTCCTGACGGCGGGCGGCCAGGCCGTGACCGACGTCCCCGCGGACCGCTGGAACGCGGGCGACTTCTACGACCCGGACCGCTCCTCCCCCGGCCGCATGAACACCCGGTGGGGCGGGTTCATCGAGGACGTCGACCGGTTCGACGCCGCCTTCTTCGGCATCTCGCCCCGCGAGGCCGCGGAGATGGACCCGCAGCAGCGGCTCGCGCTGGAGCTGGGCTGGGAGGCCCTGGAGCGCGCCGGGATCGACCCGTCCTCGCTCGCCGGCACCCGTACCGGCGTCTTCGCCGGCGCCATCTGGGACGACTACGCCACCCTGAAGCACCGCCAGGGCGCCTCCGCGATCACCCCGCACACGGTCACCGGCCTCCACCGGGGCATCATCGCGAACCGGCTCTCGTACACGCTCGGGCTCAGTGGCCCGAGCCTGGTGGTCGACTCCGGCCAGTCGTCGTCGCTCGTCGCCGTCCACCTGGCGTGCGAGAGCCTGCGGCGGGGCGAGTCGGAGCTGGCGCTCGCCGGCGGCATCTCGCTCAACCTGGTGCCGGACAGCACCATCGGCGCGAGCAAGTTCGGCGGTCTCTCCCCCGACGGCCGCGCCTACACCTTCGACGCGCGCGCGAACGGCTACGTACGCGGTGAGGGCGGCGGTTTCGTCGTCCTGAAGCGGCTCTCCCGGGCGATCGCCGACGGCGACCCGGTGCTCGCCGTGATCCGGGGCAGCGCCGTCAACAACGGCGGCGCCGCCCAGGGCATGACGACCCCCGACGCGCAGGCGCAGGAGGCGGTGCTCCGGGAGGCCCACGCGCAGGCCGGGACCGCGCCGTCCGACGTGCGGTACGTCGAGCTGCACGGCACGGGCACTCCCGTGGGCGACCCGATCGAGGCCGCGGCGCTGGGCGCCGCCCTCGGCACCGGACGCCCGGCCGGGCGTCCGCTCCTGGTCGGCTCGGTCAAGACGAACATCGGGCACCTGGAGGGCGCGGCCGGTATCGCCGGCTTCATCAAGGCCGTCCTGGCGCTCCGCGGCCGCGCGCTGCCCGCCAGCCTGAACTACGAGACCCCGAACCCGGCGATCCCCCTCGAGGAACTGAACCTCAGGGTGAACACGGAGTACCTGCCGTGGGAGCCGGAGCACGACGGTCAGCGGATGGTCGTCGGCGTGTCCTCGTTCGGCATGGGCGGGACGAACGCGCACGTGGTGCTGGAGGAGGCCCCGGCCGCCGAGGAAGCGGAGGGCGCCGAGCCGTCGGTCGACGGTGGTGTGGTGGTGCCGTGGCTGGTGTCCGCGAAGACTCCGGCCGCGCTCGACGCGCAGATCGGGCGGCTCGCCGCGTACGCGGACGACCGTACGGACGTCGACCCGGGTGCGGTGGCGCGCGTACTCGTCGACGGGCGCGCGGAGTTCGAGCACCGGGCCGTCGCGATCGGTGCCGGACGGGCCGCGCTCGCGGGGGCGCTGGCCACTCCTGAGGCACTCGTCCGGGGTGTGGCTTCCGGTGTCGGCCGCGTGGCCTTCGTCTTCCCGGGGCAGGGCACGCAGTGGGCTGGGATGGGTGCCGAACTCCTTGATGCATCGGAGGAGTTCGCCGCTGCGATGGCCGAGTGCGAGACCGCGCTCGCCCCGTACGTGGACTGGTCGCTTGAGGCCGTCGTCCGGCAGACGCCGGGTGCGCCCACGCTGGAGCGGGTCGACGTCGTCCAGCCCGTCACCTTCGCCGTCATGGTCTCCCTGGCACGGGTCTGGCAGCACCACGGCGTGACGCCGCAGGCCGTCGTCGGGCACTCGCAAGGCGAGATCGCCGCCGCCTGTGTCGCCGGTGCGCTCAGCCTGGACGACGCCGCCCGGGTCGTGGCCCTGCGCAGCAAGTCGATCGCCGCACACCTCGCCGGCAAGGGCGGCATGCTCTCCCTCGCGCTGAGCGAGACCGCCGTCCAGGAGCGCCTGCATGCCTTCGACGGGCTGTCGGTGGCCGCCGTGAACGGGCCGACCGCCACGGTGGTGTCGGGCGACCCCGTACAGATCGAGGAGCTGGCGCGGGCGTGCAAGGCCGACGGGGTCCGTGCGCGGATCATCCCGGTCGACTACGCCTCCCACAGCCAGCAGGTCGAGATCATCGAGGACGAGCTGGCCGAGGTTCTCGCGGGCCTGACTCCCCAGGCTCCGCAGGTGCCGTTCTTCTCGACCCTCGAAGGCGGCTGGATCACCGAGCCCGCCCTCGACGGCGGCTACTGGTACCGCAACCTCCGCCACCGCGTCGGCTTCGCCCCGGCGGTCGAGACACTGGCCGCAGACGAAGGCTTCACCCACTTCGTCGAGGTCAGCGCCCACCCCGTCCTCACCATGGCTCTGCCGGAGACCGTCACCGGTCTCGGCACCCTCCGCCGCGAGGAGGGAGGGCAGGAGCGTCTGGTCGCGTCCCTCGCCGAGGCGTGGGCCAACGGCCTCGCGGTCGACTGGAGCCCTCTCCTCCCCGCCACCACCGGCCGACACCCCGACCTCCCCACCTACGCCTTCCAGACCGAGCGCTACTGGCTGGGCGAGATCGAGGAACTCGCCCCCGCGGCCGACCTGCCGGTCCGGCCCGCCGTGCTCCGCGCCGAGGCCGCCGAGCTGGCGGCGCTCGACCGGGACGAGCAGCTGCGCGTGATCCTGGACAAGGTCCGGGCGCAGACGGCCCAGGTGCTCGGGTACGCGACCGGGGGCCGGATCGAGGTCGACCGGACCTTCCGTGAGGCCGGCTGCACCTCCTTGACCGGCGTGGACCTGCGCAACCGGATCAACGCCGCCTTCGGCGTACGGATGGCGCCGTCCATGATCTTCGACTTCCCCACGCCCGAGGCGCTGGCGGAGCAGTTGCTCGTCGTCCTGCACGGCGAGGCCCTGGGGCAGCAGGCCGGCGACGCCGGGCGGGCTCCGGTGGCGGTGGCCGGTGCCGTCGACGAGCCGGTGGCGATCGTCGGCATGGCCTGCCGCCTGCCGGGCGGTGTCGCCTCACCGGAGGACCTCTGGCGGCTGGTGGCGGGGGGCGGGGACGCGATCTCGGAGTTCCCGCAGGACCGCGGCTGGGACGTCGAGGGCCTGTACCACCCGGACCCCGAGCACGCCGGCACGTCGTACGTGCGCCAGGGCGGGTTCATCGAGAACGTCGCCGGTTTCGACGCGGCGTTCTTCGGGATCTCGCCGCGCGAGGCCCTCGCCATGGACCCGCAGCAGCGGCTCCTCCTCGAAACCTCCTGGGAGGCCGTCGAGGACGCCGGGATCGACCCGACCTCCCTGCGGGGACGGCAGGTCGGCGTCTTCACCGGAGCGATGACCCACGAGTACGGGCCGAGCCTGCGGGACGGCGGGGAAGGCCTCGACGGCTACCTGCTGACCGGCAACACGGCCAGTGTGATGTCGGGCCGCGTCTCGTACACGCTGGGCCTGGAGGGCCCCGCCCTGACGGTGGACACGGCGTGTTCGTCGTCGCTGGTGGCGCTGCACCTCGCCGTGCAGGCCCTGCGCAAGGGCGAGGTCGACATGGCCCTCGCCGGCGGCGTGGCCGTGATGCCCACGCCCGGGATGTTCGTGGAGTTCAGCCGCCAGCGCGGGCTCGCGGAGGACGGCCGGTCGAAGGCGTTCGCCGCGTCGGCGGACGGCACCAGCTGGTCCGAGGGCGTCGGCGTCCTCCTCGTCGAGCGCCTGTCGGACGCGCGGCGCAACGGCCACCAGGTCCTCGCGGTCGTGCGCGGCAGCGCGGTCAACCAGGACGGCGCGAGCAACGGTCTTACGGCTCCGAACGGGCCGTCGCAGCAGCGCGTGATCCAGCGGGCGCTGGCGGACGCCCGGCTGACGCCGAACGACGTGGACGTCGTCGAGGCGCACGGGACGGGCACGCGGCTCGGCGACCCGATCGAGGCGCAGGCGCTCATCGCCACGTACGGACAGGGTCGGGACGGCGAACAGCCGCTGCGACTCGGATCGTTGAAGTCCAACATCGGACACACCCAGGCCGCCGCCGGCGTCTCCGGCGTCATCAAGATGGTCCAGGCGATGCGCCACGGGCTGCTGCCGAAGACGCTGCACGTGGACGAGCCGTCGGATCAGATCGACTGGTCGGCGGGCGCGGTCGAGCTCCTCACCGAGGCCATGGAGTGGCCGGAGAAGGGCGACGGCGGACTGCGCCGGGCAGCGGTCTCGTCGTTCGGCATCAGCGGCACGAACGCGCACGTGGTGCTGGAAGAGGCTCCGGCCGTCGAGGAAGCGGAGGGCGCCGAGCCGTCGGTCGACGGTGGTGTGGTGCCGTGGCCGGTGTCCGCGAAGACCCCGGCCGCGCTGGACGCGCAGATCGGGCGCCTTGCCTCGTACGCGGACAGCCGTACGGATCTGGATGCGGGTGCCGTCGCGCGCGTACTGGCCGGCGGGCGTGCGGAGTTCGAGCACCGGGCCGTCGCGATCGGCGCCGGGCGAGACGTTCTCATACAGGCCTTGGCCGATCCGGAAGGGCTGATACGCGGCACGTCTTCCGGCGTGGGTCGGGTGGCGTTCGTCTTCCCGGGGCAGGGCACGCAGTGGGCCGGGATGGGTGCCGAACTCCTTGATGCATCGCAGGAGTTCGCCGCTGCGATGGCCGAGTGCGAGACCGCGCTCGCCCCGTACGTCGACTGGTCACTTGAAGCCGTCGTACGGCAGACGCCCGGTGCGCCCACGCTGGAGCGGGTCGACGTCGTCCAGCCCGTCACCTTCGCCGTCATGGTCTCCCTGGCACGGGTCTGGCAGCACCACGGTGTGACGCCTCAGGCCGTCGTCGGGCACTCGCAAGGCGAGATCGCCGCCGCCTGTGTCGCCGGAGCGCTCAGCCTGGACGACGCCGCCCGAGTCGTGGCCCTGCGCAGCAAGTCGATCGCCGCACACCTCGCCGGCAAGGGCGGCATGCTCTCCCTCGCGCTGAGCGAGACCGCCGTCCAGGAGCGCCTGCATGCCTTCGACGGGCTGTCGGTGGCCGCCGTGAACGGGCCGACCGCCACCGTCGTATCCGGTGACCCCGTACAGATCGACGAGCTGGCGCGGGCGTGCAAAGCCGACGGGGTCCGTGCGCGCATCATCCCCGTCGACTACGCCTCCCACAGCCAGCAGGTCGAGATCATCGAGGACGAGCTCGCCGAGGTCCTCGCCGGGCTCACCCCGCAGACACCGCGCGTGCCGTTCTACTCCACCCTCGAAGGCGCCTGGATCACCGAGCCCGCCCTCGACGGCGGCTACTGGTACCGCAACCTCCGCCACCGCGTCGGCTTCGCCCCCGCCGTCGAAACCCTCGCCGCAGACGAGGACTTCACCCACTTCGTCGAGGTCAGCGCCCATCCCGTCCTCACCATGGCTCTGCCGGAGACCGTCACAGGCCTCGGCACCCTCCGCCGCGAGGAGGGCGGGCAGGAGCGTCTGGTCGCGTCCCTCGCCGAGGCGTGGGCCAACGGCCTCGCGGTCGACTGGAGCCCTCTCCTCCCGGCCACCACCGGACACCACCCCGACCTCCCCACCTACGCCTTCCAGGCCGAGCGCTACTGGCTCCAGAACACTCCCGCCACCCTCACCACCGCCGACGACTGGCGCTACCGCGTCGACTGGAAGCGGCTCGCGGTCACCGAGGAGGCCGCGCGCGCCGGGCTGTCCGGGCGCTGGCTCGCCGTCACGCCCGAGGACCACTCCTCGCAGGCTGCCGCCGTGCTCACCGCGCTGGTCGACGCCGGCGCCCAGGTGGAGGTGCTGGCGGCCGGGGCGGACGATGACCGTGAGGCCCTCGCCGCCCGGCTGGCCGGGCTGACGGCCGGTGACGGATTCACCGGTGTGGTCTCCCTGCTCGACGGACTCGTGTCGCAGGTGGCCTGGGTACAGGCACTCGGTGACGCCGGAATCGGCGCGCCTCTGTGGTGCGTCACCCGCGGCGCCGTCTCCCTCGGACGCCACGACACCCCCGCCGACCCCGACCAGGCCATGCTCTGGGGCCTCGGCCGCGTCGTCGCCCTCGAACACCCCGAACGCTGGGCCGGTCTCGTCGACCTCCCCACGGACGCCGACCAGGCCGCGCTGGACCACATGCTCGTGGTTCTCGCCGGTGGTACGGGCGAGGACCAGGTCGCCGTACGCGCCACCGGACTCCACGCCCGCCGTCTCGCCCGCGCTCCTCTCCACGGACGCCGCCCCACCCGCGACTGGCAGCCCCACGGCACCGTCCTCATCACCGGAGGCACCGGAGCCCTCGGCAGCCACGCCGCCCGCTGGATGGCCCACCACGGCGCCGAACACCTCCTCCTCGTCAGCCGCAGCGGCGACCAGGCACCCGGAGCCGTCGAACTCGCGGATGAGATCCGCTCCTTGGGCGCGCGGGTCACCGTCGCCGCATGTGACGTGACCGACGTCGACGCCATGCGCACCCTCCTCGGCGACATCCCCGCCGACGCCCCCCTCACCGCCGTCCTCCACACCGCCGGCGCGCTCGACGACGGCGTCGTGGACACGTTGACCGCCGCGCAGATCCGGCGGGCCCACCGCGCGAAGGCCGTCGGTGCCGCGGTGCTCGACGAGCTCACGCAGGACCTCGACCTCGACGCGTTCGTGCTCTTCTCGTCGGTGTCGAGCACCCTGGGCATCCCCGGTCAGGGCAACTACGCCCCGCACAACGCCTACCTCGACGCCCTAGCCGCCCGCCGCCGGGCCGCCGGCCGGACCGCCGTCTCGGTGGCCTGGGGGCCGTGGGACGGCGGCGGCATGGCCGCCGGTGACGGGGTGGCCGAGCGGCTGCACCGCCACGGCGTGCCCGGCATGGACCCGGAGCTCGCCCTGGCCGCACTGGAGTCCGTGCTCGGCCGGGACGAGACCGCGATCACCGTCGCGGACATCGACTGGGACCGTTTCTACCTCGCGTACTCCTCCGGCCGCCCGCAGCCCCTGGTCGAGGAGCTGCCCGAGGTGCGGCGCATCATCGACGCGCGGGAGAGCGCCGCCGCCGGGCAGGACGGGAGCCCGTCCACGGGCGGGAACCCCCTGGCCGAGCGGCTGGCCGCCGCGGCTCCCGGCGAGCGTACGGAGATCCTCCTCGGTCTCGTACGGGCGCAGGCAGCCGCCGTGCTCCGGATGCGCTCGCCGGAGGACGTCGACAGCGGCCGGGCCTTCAAGGACATCGGCTTCGACTCGCTCGCCGGTGTCGAACTCCGCAACCGGCTGACCCGGGCGACCGGGCTCCAGCTGCCCGCGACGCTCGTCTTCGACCACCCGACGCCCCTGGCTCTCGCGGCCCTGCTCCGTGCCGAGTTCCTCGGCGAGGAGGAGACGGCGGACGCCCGGCCGTCCACCATCGGTGTCGCCTCCGACACCGACACCGACACCGATCCGATCGCGATCGTCGCGATGAGCTGCCGCTACCCCGGTGGCGTCCGCAGCCCGGAGGACCTGTGGCGGATGCTGTCCGAGGGCGGCGAGGGCATCACGCCGTTCCCGACCGACCGCGGCTGGGACCTGGAGGGTCTGTTCGACGCGGACCCTGACGCGCTCGGCAGGGCGTACGTCCGCGAGGGCGGGTTCCTGCACGACTCGGCCGAGTTCGACGCGGAGTTCTTCGGGGTCTCGCCGCGCGAGGCGCTCGCCATGGACCCGCAGCAGCGGTTGCTCCTGGAGACGTCCTGGGAGGCGTTCGAGCGTGCCGGCATCGAGCCGGGCTCGCTGCGCGGCAGCAGCACCGGTGTCTTCATCGGCCTCTCCTACCAGGACTACGCGGCCCGCGTCCCCAACGCCCCGCGTGGTGTGGAGGGTTACCTGCTGACCGGCAACACCGCCAGCGTCGCGTCCGGCCGCATCGCGTACACCTTCGGCCTCGAAGGGCCCGCGACGACCGTCGACACGGCCTGCTCGTCCTCGCTGACCGCCCTGCACCTGGCGGTGCGGGCGCTGCGCGGCGGCGAGTGCACGATGGCGCTCGCCGGTGGCGTGGCGATGATGGCGACTCCGCACATGTTCGTGGAGTTCAGCCGGCAGCGGGCGCTGGCCCCGGACGGCCGGAGCAAGGCCTTCTCCGCGGACGCCGACGGATTCGGCGCGGCGGAGGGCGTCGGGCTGCTGCTCGTGGAGCGGCTCTCGGACGCGCGGCGCAACGGGCACCCGGTGCTCGCCGTGGTCCGGGGCACCGCCGTCAACCAGGACGGTGCCAGCAACGGTCTGACCGCGCCGAACGGCCCCTCGCAGCAGCGGGTGATCCGGCAGGCGCTGACCGACGCCCGGCTGACGCCCGGCGACATCGACGCCGTCGAGACGCACGGCACGGGCACCGCGCTCGGTGACCCCATCGAGGCCCAGGGGCTGCAGGCCACGTACGGGAAGGGGCGGCCCGCGGAACGGCCGCTCGCCATCGGCTCCGTGAAGTCCAACATCGGGCACACCCAGGCCGCGGCCGGTGCGGCGGGCATCATCAAGATGGTCCTCGCGATGCGCCACGGCACCCTGCCGAAGACCCTGCACGCCGACGAGCCGAGCCCGCACGTCGACTGGGCGAACAGTGGCCTGGCCCTCGTCACCGAGCCGATCGGCTGGCCGGCCGGCGCCGGGCCGCGCCGGGCCGCCGTCTCCTCGTTCGGCATCAGCGGGACGAACGCCCACGTGGTGCTGGAGCAGGCACCGGAGGCGGTCGAGACGGCTGAGGTGGGGGAGGTCGCCGAGGCTCCCGTGGCTTCCGTGGCTTCCGTGGCTTCCGTGGCTTCCGGCGGGCACCTGCCCTGGGTGCTGTCCGCCAAGGACGAGCACTCGCTGCGCGGCCAGGCCGCCGCCCTGCACGCCTGGCTGAGCGGCACTCACACCGACCCCGGCACCGGCACCGGCACCGGCACCGACACCGGCACCGACACCGACGGCCTGCGGGACATCGGGTACGCGCTCGCCACGAGCCGTACCGCCTTCGCCCACCGCGCCGCCGTGACCGCCGCCGACCGGGACGGGTTCCTGGACGGGCTGGCCACGCTGGCCGAGGGAGGCACCTCGGCCCACGTCCACCAGGACACCGCCCGGGACGGCTCCACCGCGTTCCTCTTCACCGGCCAGGGCAGTCAGCGGCCCGGCGCCGGCCGTGAGCTGTACGACCGGTACCCCGTCTTCGCCCGGGCGCTCGACGAGATCTGCGCCCACTTCGACGGTCACCTCGAACTGCCCCTGCTCGACGTGATGTTCGCCGCCGAGGGCAGTGCGGAGGCCGCGCTGCTCGACGAGACCCGGTACACGCAGTGCGCGCTGTTCGCCCTGGAGGTCGCGCTGTTCCGGCTCGTCGAGAGCTGGGGCATGCGGCCGGCCGCGCTGCTCGGCCACTCGGTCGGCGAGATCGCCGCCGCGCACGTCGCCGGTGTGTTCTCGCTCGCCGACGCCGCGCTCCTGGTCGCCGCCCGCGGCCGGCTCATGCAGGAGCTGCCCGCCGGTGGCGCGATGCTCGCCGTCCAGGCCGCGGAGGACGAGATCCGCGCGTGGCTGGAGGCGGAGGAGGAGCGGTACGCGGGACGCCTGGACGTCGCCGCCGTCAACGGCCCGCAGGCGGTCGTCCTGTCCGGCGACGCCGACGCGGCGCGGGAGGCGGAGGCGCACTGGTCCGGTCTCGGCCGCAGGACCCGCGCGCTGCGGGTGAGCCACGCCTTCCACTCCGCGCACATGGACGACATGCTCGACGGGTTCCGTGCCGTCCTGGAGACGGTGGAGTTCCGGCGCCCTTCCCTGACCGTGGTCTCGAACGTCACCGGCCGGGCCGCGGGACCGGACGACCTGTGCGACCCCGAGTACTGGGTGCGGCACGTCCGCGGCACCGTCCGCTTCCTCGACGGCGTCCGTGTCCTGCGCGACCTCGGCGTGCGGACCTGCCTGGAGCTGGGCCCCGACGGGGTCCTCACCGCCATGGCGGCCGACGGCCTCGGCGCCGACTCCGACGCCGACGTTCCCCGGCCGTTGCTCGTGGCGCTGCTGCGCCGCAAGAGGTCGGAGACCGAGACCGTCGCGGACGCCCTCGGCAGGGCCCACGCGCACGGCACAGGACCCGACTGGCACGCCTGGTTCGCCGGATCCGGGGCGCGCCGCGTGGACCTGCCCACGTACGCCTTCCGCCGCGACCGCTACTGGCTGGACGCGCCGGCGGCCGACACCGCGGCGGACACCGCCGGGCTCGGCCTCGGCACCGCCGACCACCCGCTGCTCGGCGCCGTGGTCAGCCTCCCGGACCGGGACGGCCTGCTGCTCACCGGCAGGCTCTCGCTGCGCACCCACCCGTGGCTCGCGGACCACGCCGTCCTGGGCAGCGTCCTGCTTCCCGGCACCGCGATGGTCGAACTCGCCGCCCACGCCGCGGAGTCCGCCGGACTGCGCGACGTGCGGGAGCTGACCCTGCGCGAGCCGCTGGTGCTGCCCGAGGGCGAAGGCGTCGAGCTGCGGGTGACGGTCGGAGAGCCGGCCGGGGACGGAGCACGGCCCGTCTCCCTGCACTCCCGGATCGCCGACGCGCCCGCCGGTACCCCGTGGTCCTGCCACGCGACCGGCCTGCTGGCCACCGGTTCCGACGAACCCACCGGGAGCACCGGGACGGCCTGGCCGCCGCAGGGCTCCGAGGAGGTTCCGCTCGACGGCTTGTACGAGCGGCTCCACGGCAACGGCCTCGCCTTCGGTCCGCTGTTCCAGGGGCTGAGCGCGGTGTGGCGGTACGAGGGTGAGGTCTTCGCCGACATCGCCCTGCCGACGGACGCGTCCGCGAACGCGGCGGCGGCCCGCTACGGCATCCACCCCGCCCTGCTCGACGCGTCGCTGCACGCCATCGCGGTCGGCGGTCTCGTCGACGAGCCCGAGCGCGTACGCGTCCCGTTCCACTGGAGCGGTGTCACCGTGCACGCGGCCGGTGCCGCGGCGGCCCGGGTCCGCCTCGCCCCCGCGGGGAAGGACGCCGTGTCGCTGTCCCTGACGGACGGCGAGGGACGTCCGCTGGTCTCCGTGGAGCGCCTCACGCTGCGCCCGGTCTCCGCCGACCAGGCGGCGGCGAGCCGCGTCGGCGGGCTGATGCACCGGGTGGCCTGGCGTCCGTACGCCCTGGCCTCCGCCGGCGAACAGGACGGGTACACCGGGCTGTACGGGCCGACGGCCGTCCTGGGCAAGGACGAGCTGAAGGTCGCCGCCGCCCTGGAGTCCGCGGGCGTCGAGGTCGGGGTCTACCCCGACCTGGCCGCGCTGTCCCGGGACGTGGCGGCGGGCGCCCCGGCGCCCCGTACCGTCCTGGCCCCGCTGCCCGCGGGTCCCGCCGACGGCGGCGCGGGGAGCGTACGGGGCACGGTGGTCCGCACCCTGGAGCTGCTCCAGGCGTGGCTCGCCGACGAGCACCTCACGGGCGCCCGGCTGGTCCTGGTCACCCGCGGTGCGGTCCGGGACCCCGAGGGACCCGGCGCCGACGACGGCGACGACCTGTCGCACGCGGCAGCCTGGGGGCTCGTGCGGTCCGCGCAGACCGAGAACCCCGGCCGGTTCGGCCTGCTCGACCTGGCCGACGACGCCCCGTCGTACCGGACCCTTCCGTCGGTGCTCTCCGACGCCGGGCTGCGCGACGAGCCCCAGCTCGCCCTGCACGACGGCACCGTCCGGCTGGCCCGCCTGGCTGCCGTCCGCCCCGAGCCGGGCGCCGACGCGCCGGGGCTCGACCCGGAGGGCACGGTCCTGCTGACCGGCGGCACCGGCGGTCTGGGCGGTGTGGTCGCCCGGCACGTGGTGGGCGAGTGGGGTGTGCGGCGCCTGCTGCTGGTGAGCCGTCGCGGCCCGGACGCCCCGGGGGCACGGGAGTTGGTGACCGAGCTGGAGGGTCTCGGGGCCGTGGTGTCGGTGGCCGCGTGCGACGTGGCGGACCGGGAAGCCCTGACCGGCGTACTCGCCGGGATTCCGGCCGAACACCCGCTCACCGCGGTCGTCCACACGGCGGGAGTCCTGTCCGACGGAACCCTTCCGTCGATGACGACCGCGGACGTCGAACACGTACTGCGTCCCAAGGTCGACGCCGCGTTCCTCCTCGACGAACTCACCTCGACGTCCGCGTACGACCTCGCCGCGTTCGTCATGTTCTCCTCCGCCGCCGCCGTCTTCGGTGGCGCGGGCCAGGGCGCGTACGCGGCGGCCAACGCCACCCTCGACGCCCTCGCCTCCCGCCGCCGGGCAGCCGGACTCCCCGCCCTCTCCCTCGGCTGGGGCCTCTGGGCCGAGAACAGCGGCATGACCGGCGGACTCGGCCAGGCGGACCTGCGCCGCATGAGCCGTGCGGGCATCGGCGGGATCAGCGACGCGGAGGGCACCGCGCTCCTCGACGCCGCGCTCCGCGACGGCCGGTACCCGGTCCTGCTGCCCCTGCGCCTCGACGCCGCCGGGCTGCGCGCCGCGGCCGGGGACGACCCGGCCGGGATCCCCGCGCTCTTCCGGGACGTCGTCGACACCAGGACCGTCCGGCCCCGGCCGTCCGCGGCCTCCGCCACGGCGACGGCCGGGACGGAGCCCGGCCCCGGCCGGGCCGAACCGGCGGCGGCCACGCTCGCCGGACGGGCCGCCGCCGTAGAGGGGCCCGCACGGCAGCGCCTGCTCCTGGAGTTCGTCGTCGGCGAGGTCGCCGAAGTACTCGGCCACGCCCGCGGCCACCGGATCGACGCCGAACGGGGCTTCCTCGACCTCGGCTTCGACTCCCTCACCGCGGTCGAACTCCGCAACCGCCTCAACTCCGCCGGCGGCCTCGCCCTCCCGGCGACCCTGGTCTTCGACCACCCGAGCCCGGCCGCACTCGCCGCCCACCTGGACGCCGAGCTGCCGCGCGGAGCCGAAGCCACCGAGACCGGGGCCGAGGCCGGGACCGCGGCCTCCAGGAGCACCGCCGACACGGACGCGCTCCTGGCACAACTCACCCGCCTGGAAGGCGCCTTGGTGCTGACGGGCCTTTCGGACAACCCCGGGAGCGAAGAGGTCCTGGAGCACCTGCGGTCACTGCGCTCGATGGTCACGGGCGAGGAAGGGATCGCAGCCGGGTCCGGAACCCCGGATGCGTCCGGTGCCAAGACCGAAGACCGGTCCGGGTCCGGGTCCGGGGTCGGGGTCGGGGGTGAGGACGGCGCGGGAGTGCCGGACTTCATGAACGCCTCGGCCGAGGAACTCTTCGGCCTCCTCGACCAGGACCCCAGCACGGACTGATCCCTGCCGCACGGTCGCCTCCCGCCCGGACCCCGTCCCGGGCACCTCGACTCGAATCACGTCATGCGCGCCTCGGGCGCCTCCAGGAACTCAAGGGGACAGCGTGTCCACGGTGAACGAAGAGAAGTACCTCGACTACCTGCGTCGTGCCACGGCGGACCTCCACGAGGCCCGCGGCCGCCTCCGCGAGCTGGAGGCGAAGGCGGGCGAGCCGGTGGCGATCGTGGGCATGGCCTGCCGCCTGCCGGGCGGTGTCGCCTCGCCGGAGGACCTGTGGCGGCTGGTGGCGGGTGCCGAGGACGCGATCTCGGAGTTCCCGCAGGACCGCGGCTGGGACGTGGAGGGCCTGTACGACCCGGACCCGGAGGCGACGGGCAAGAGCTACGCCCGCGAGGCCGGATTCCTGTACGAGGCGGGTGAGTTCGACGCCGACTTCTTCGGGATCTCGCCGCGCGAGGCCCTCGCCATGGACCCGCAGCAGCGGCTCCTCCTGGAGGCGTCCTGGGAGGCGTTCGAGCACGCCGGGATCCCGGCGGCGACCGCGCGCGGCACGTCGGTCGGCGTCTTCACCGGCGTGATGTACCACGACTACGCCACGCGGCTCACCGACATCCCGGAGGGCATCGAGGGATACCTGGGCACCGGCAACTCCGGCAGCGTCGCCTCGGGCCGGGTCGCGTACACGCTGGGCCTGGAGGGCCCGGCGGTCACGGTCGACACGGCCTGCTCGTCGTCGCTGGTGGCGCTGCACCTCGCCGTGCAGGCCCTGCGCAAGGGCGAGTGCGACATGGCCCTCGCCGGCGGCGTCACGGTCATGTCGACGCCCAGCACCTTCGTGGAGTTCAGCCGGCAGCGCGGCCTGGCCCCGGACGGCCGCTCGAAGTCCTTCTCGTCGACAGCGGACGGCACCAGCTGGTCCGAGGGCGTCGGCGTCCTCCTCGTCGAGCGCCTGTCGGACGCGCGCCGCAAGGGCCACCGCGTGCTCGCCGTGGTCCGGGGCACCGCCGTGAACCAGGACGGCGCGAGCAGCGGTCTTACGGCTCCGAACGGGCCGTCGCAGCAGCGCGTGATCCGGCGCGCGCTCGCCGACGCCCGCCTGACGACCGGCGACGTGGACGTCGTCGAGGCGCACGGCACGGGCACACGGCTCGGCGACCCGATCGAGGCGCAGGCGCTCATCGCCACGTACGGGCAGGGCAGGGACGGCGAACAGCCGCTGCGACTCGGATCGTTGAAGTCCAACATCGGACACACCCAGGCCGCCGCCGGCGTCTCCGGCGTGATCAAGATGGTCCAGGCGATGCGCCACGGCGTCCTGCCGAAGACCCTCCACGTGGAGCAGCCGACGGACCAGGTGGACTGGTCGGCGGGCGCCGTCGAGCTGCTCACCGAGGCCATGGAGTGGCCGGAGAAGGGCGACGGCGGACTGCGACGGGCGGCGGTCTCGTCGTTCGGCGTGAGCGGCACGAACGCGCACGTCGTGCTGGAGGAGGCCTCCGCCGCTGCCGAGGAGACCCCGGACGCCGAGCCGTCGGCCGTCGGTGGTGTGGTGCCGTGGCCGGTGTCCGCGAAGACCCCGGCCGCGCTGGACGCGCAGATCGGGCGCCTTGCCTCGTACGCGGACAGCCGTACGGATCTGGATGCGGGCGCCGTCGCGCACGTACTGGCACGTGGGCGTGCGGAGTTCGAGCACCGGGCCGTCGCGATCGGGACCGGGCGGGACGACCTCATACAGACGCTGGCCGCTCCGGAAGGGCTGATACGGGGCACGGCCACCGACCTGGGTCGGGTGGCGTTCGTCTTCCCGGGACAGGGCACGCAGTGGGCCGGAATGGGTGCCGAACTCCTTGATGTTTCGAAGGAGTTCGCTGCCGCGATGGCCGAGTGCGAAGCTGCGCTCGCCCCGTACGTGGACTGGTCGCTTGACGCCGTCGTCCGTCAGGCAGCGGGTGCGCCCACGCTGGACCGGGTCGATGTCGTCCAGCCCGTCACCTTCGCCGTCATGGTCTCCCTGGCACGGGTCTGGCAGCACCACGGCGTGACGCCTCAGGCCGTCGTCGGACACTCCCAGGGCGAGATCGCCGCCGCGTACGTCGCCGGTGCGCTCAGCCTGGACGACGCCGCCCGGGTCGTGGCCCTGCGCAGCAAGTCCATCGCCGCGCACCTCGCGGGCAAGGGCGGCATGCTCTCCCTCGCGCTGAGCGAGGCCGCCGTCCTGGAGCGCCTGACCGGGTTCGACGGGCTGTCCGTGGCAGCGGTCAACGGGCCCACCGCCACCGTCGTCTCCGGCGACCCCGCCCAGATCGAGGAACTGGCCCGCGTCTGCGAGGCCGAGGGGGTCCGTGCGCGGATCATCCCCGTCGACTACGCCTCCCACAGCGCCCACGTCGAGATCATCGAGAAGGAGCTGGCCGAGGTTCTCGCGGGCCTGACTCCCCAGGCTCCGCAGGTGCCGTTCTTCTCGACCCTCGAAGGCGGCTGGATCACCGAGCCCGCCCTCGACGGCACCTACTGGTACCGCAACCTCCGCCACCGCGTCGGCTTCGCCCCGGCGGTCGAGACGCTGGCCACCGACGAAGGCTTCACCCACTTCGTCGAGGTCAGCGCCCACCCCGTCCTCACCATGGCTCTGCCGGAGACCGTCACCGGTCTGGCGACCCTGCGGCGTGACAACGGCGGCCAGGAGCGCCTTGTCACCTCCCTCGCCGAGGCGTGGGCCAACAGCCTCGCGGTCGACTGGAGCCCACTCCTCCCGGCCACCACCGGACACCACCCCGACCTCCCCACGTACGCCTTCCAGCGCCGTCACTACTGGCTCCACGACTCCCCCGCCGTCCAGGGCTCCGTGCAGGACTCCTGGCGCTACCGCATCGACTGGAAGCGCCTCACGACCGCCGAGTCGACCGTGCTGTCCGGGCGCTGGCTCGTCGTCACCTCCGAGGACCGCTCCTCCGAGGCGGCCCCGGTGCTCGCCGCGCTGTCCGGCGCCGACCCCGTACAGCTGGACGTGTCCGCGCTGGGCGACCGGCAGCAGCTCGCGGAGGCTCTGGAGGAGGCCCTGGCGACTGCCGGTGGAGCCGTCGACGGTGTCCTCTCGCTGCTGGCGTGGGACGAGCGCGCGCACCCCGGTCACCCCGCCCCCTTCACCCGGGGCACCGGGGCCACCCTCACCCTGTTGCAGGCACTGGAGGACGCCGGTGTCGGCGCCCCGCTGTGGTGCGTCACCCGCGGCGCGGTGTCCGTCGGCCGGGCCGACCACGTCACCTCCCCCGCCCAGGCCATGGTGTGGGGCATGGGCCGGGTCGCCGCCCTTGAGCACCCCGAGCGGTGGGGCGGCCTGGTCGACCTGCCCTCGGACGCCGACCGGGCGGCCCTGGACCGGATGACCACGGTCCTCGGCGGCGGTACGGGCGAGGACCAGGTCGCCGTACGCGCCTCCGGGCTGCTCGCCCGCCGTCTCGTCCGCGCCCCCCTCGCCGCCCACGGCACCGCCTCGCCGTGGTGGCAGGCCGACGGCACCGTGCTCGTCACCGGCGCCGACGAGCCGGCGGCCGCCGAGGCCGCGCGCCGGCTGGCCCGTGACGGAGCGGGATACCTCCTCCTTCACGCCAGCGCCTCCGACACCGCCGACGCGGACCTCGCCGGGCTCATCGCCGAACTCGCGGACCTGGGCGCGGCGGCCACCGTCGTGGCCTGCGACCTCACGGACCCGGACGCGACGGCCCGACTGCTGGCCGCCGTCCCCGACGAACACCCGCTCAGCGCCGTGCTCCACCTGCCGCCCACGGTCGTCTCCGACCCGCTGGCCGCGACCGACCCGGACGCCCTCGCCCGTGTCGTGACCGCGAAGGCCGCCGGCGCGCTGCACCTGGACAACCTGCTGCGGGAGGCCGCGGCGGCAGCGGGGCCCGGACACCGTACGCCCGTCCTCGTCCTCTTCTCCTCCGTCGCCGCGATCTGGGGCGGCGCCGGTCAGGGCGCGTACGCCGCCGGTACCGCCTTCCTCGACGCCCTCGCCGGCCGGCACCGGGCCGAAGGCCCCACCGTGACCTCCGTGGCCTGGAGCCCCTGGGAGGGCAGCCGCGTCACCGAAGGCACGTCCGGCGAGCGGCTGCGCCGCCTCGGCCTGCGCCCCCTCGCCCCCGCGACGGCACTCACCGCCCTGGACACCGCGCTCGGCCACGGCGACACCGCCGTGACGATCGCCGACGTCGACTGGTCGAGCTTCGCCCCCGGTTTCACCACGGCCCGGCCGAGCACCCTCCTCGCCGACCTGCCCGAGGCGCGCCGCGCGCTCGACGAGCAGCAGACGACGACCACCGAGGACACTCACCTGAGCCGCGAGCTCGGCGGCCTCACCGGCGCCGAACAGCAGCGCCGTATGCAGGAGTTGGTCCGCGAACACCTCGCCGTGGTCCTCAACCACCCCTCCCCGGAGGCCGTCGACACCGGGCGGGCCTTCCGTGACCTCGGCTTCGACTCGCTGACGGCGGTCGAGCTCCGCAACCGCCTCAAGAACGCCACCGGCCTGGCCCTCCCGGCCACCCTCGTCTTCGACTACCCGACCCCCCGGACACTCGCGGAGTTCCTCCTCACGGAGATCCTCGGCGAGCAGGCCGGTGACGCCGAGCACGTGCCCGTGGACAGCGGAGTCACCGACGACGAGCCGGTGGCGATCGTCGGCATGGCGTGCCGTCTGCCGGGCGGTGTCGCCTCGCCGGAGGACCTCTGGCGGCTGGTGGCCGGCGGCGGGGACGCGATTTCCGGGTTCCCGCAGGACCGCGGCTGGGACGTCGAGGGCCTGTACGACCCGGACCCGGACGCGTCCGGGCGGACGTACTGCCGCGCCGGCGGATTCCTGGACGACGCGGGCGAGTTCGACGCCGACTTCTTCGGGATCTCGCCGCGCGAGGCCCTCGCCATGGACCCGCAGCAGCGGCTCCTCCTCGAAACCTCCTGGGAGGCCGTCGAGGACGCCGGGATCGACCCGACCTCCCTGCAAGGACAGCAGGTCGGCGTCTTCGCGGGCACCAACGGCCCCCACTACGAGCCGCTGCTCCGCAACACCGCCGAGGACCTGGAGGGCTACGTCGGTACGGGCAACGCCGCCAGCATCATGTCCGGCCGCGTCTCGTACACGCTCGGCCTGGAGGGCCCGGCGGTCACGGTCGACACGGCCTGCTCGTCGTCGCTGGTCGCCCTGCACCTCGCCGTGCAGGCCCTGCGCAAGGGCGAGTGCGGGCTGGCGCTCGCGGGCGGCGTGACGGTCATGTCGACGCCCACGACGTTCGTGGAGTTCAGCCGCCAGCGCGGGCTCGCGGAGGACGGCCGGTCGAAGGCGTTCGCCGCGTCGGCGGACGGGTTCGGACCGTCGGAGGGCGTCGGCATGCTCCTCGTCGAGCGTCTGTCGGACGCGCGCCGCAACGGTCACCGGGTGCTCGCGGTCGTGCGCGGCAGCGCGGTCAACCAGGACGGCGCGAGCAATGGTCTTACGGCTCCGAACGGGCCGTCGCAGCAGCGCGTGATCCGGCGCGCCCTGGCCGACGCCCGGCTCACGCCGAACGACGTGGACGTCGTCGAGGCCCACGGCACGGGCACACGGCTCGGAGACCCGATCGAGGCACAGGCGCTCATCGCCACATACGGACAGGGCAGGGACGGCGAACAGCCGCTGTGGCTCGGATCGTTGAAGTCCAACATCGGACACACCCAGGCCGCCGCCGGCGTCTCCGGGATCATCAAGATGGTCCAGGCGATGCGCCACGGCGTCCTGCCGAAGACCCTGCACGTGGACAAGCCCTCGGACCAGATCGACTGGTCGGCGGGCGCGGTCGAACTCCTCACCGAGGCCATGGACTGGCCGGAGAAGAGCGACGGCGGACCGCGCCGGGCAGCGGTCTCGTCGTTCGGCATCAGCGGCACGAACGCGCACGTGGTGCTGGAGGAGGCTCCGGCCGCTGAGGAGACTCAGGCCGACGGTCCGTCGGCGGGTGTGCTGCCGTGGCCGGTGTCGGCGAAGACTCCGGCCGCGCTGGACGCGCAGATCGGGCGGCTCGCCGCCTACGCGGACAGCCGTACGGATCTGGACGCGGCTGCCGTCGCGCACGTACTGGCCGGGGGGCGCGCGGAGTTCGAGCACCGGGCCGTCGTGGTCGGTGCCGGACGGGACGAGTTCGCGGGAGCGCTGGCCGCTCCCGAGAGTCTCGTCCGGGGTGTGGCTTCCGGTGTCGGCCGGGTGGCGTTCGTCTTCCCGGGGCAGGGCACGCAGTGGGCCGGGATGGGTGCCGAACTTCTTGACGTGTCTGAGGAGTTCGCTGCGGCCATGGCCGAGTGCGAGACCGCGCTCGCCCCGTACGTCGACTGGTCGCTGGAAGCCGTCGTCCGGCAGACGCCCGGCGCACCCACGCTGGAGCGGGTCGACGTCGTCCAGCCCGTCACCTTCGCCGTCATGGTCTCCCTCGCCCGCGTCTGGCAGCACCACGGCGTGACGCCTCAAGCCGTCGTCGGGCACTCGCAGGGCGAGATCGCCGCCGCCTGTGTCGCCGGAGCGCTCAGCCTGGACGACGCCGCCCGGGTCGTGGCCCTGCGCAGCAAGTCGATCGCCGCGCACCTCGCCGGTAAGGGCGGCATGCTCTCCCTCGCGCTCAGCGAGGCCGCCGTCCAGGAGCGCCTGACCGGGTTCGACGGGCTGTCCGTGGCCGCCGTCAACGGGCCCACCGCCACCGTCGTCTCCGGTGACCCAACCCAGATCGAGGAGCTCGCCCGCGTCTGCGAGGTCGATGGGGTCCGCGCGCGGATCATCCCCGTCGACTACGCCTCCCACAGCGCCCACGTCGAGACCATCGAGAAGGAGCTCGCCGAGGTCCTCGCCGGGCTCACCCCGCAGACACCGCGCGTGCCGTTCTTCTCGACGCTCGAAGGCGCCTGGATCACCGAGCCCGCCCTCGACGGCGGCTACTGGTACCGCAACCTCCGCCACCGCGTCGGCTTCGCCCCGGCCGTCGAAACCCTCGCCGCAGACGAAGGCTTCACCCACTTCGTCGAAGTCAGCGCCCACCCCGTCCTCACCATGGCCCTCCCCGACACCGTCACCGGCCTCGGCACCCTCCGCCGCGACCAGGGCGGCCAGGAGCGCCTTGTCACCTCCCTCGCCGAAGCATGGGCCAACGGCCTCACGGTCGACTGGAACCCCCTCCTCCCCGCCACCACCGGCCACCACCCCGACCTCCCCACGTACGCCTTCCAGACCGAGCGCTACTGGCCGCAGCCCGACCTCTCCGCCGTCGGTGACATCACCTCCGCCGGTCTCGGGGCGGCCGAGCACCCGCTGCTCGGCGCGGCCGTCCCGCTCGCGGACTCCGACGGCTGCCTGCTCACGGGGAGCCTTTCCCTCCGTACGCATCCCTGGCTGGCCGACCACGCGGTGTCCGGCACCGTGCTGCTGCCGGGAACGGCGTTCGTGGAGCTGGCGTTCCGGGCCGGGGATCAGGTCGGCTGCGATCTGGTCGAGGAGCTCACCCTCGACGCCCCGCTCGTCCTGCCCCGTCGCGGCGCGGTCCGCGTGCAGCTGTCGGTCGGCGCGAGCGACGAGTCCGGCCGCCGTACCTTCGGCCTCTACGCGCACCCCGAGGACGCGCCGGGCGAGGCGGAGTGGACGCGCCACGCCACCGGTGTGCTGGCGGCCCGTTCGCAGCGCGCCCTCCCCGTCGCCGACACGGAGGCCTGGCCCCCGCCGGGCGCCGAACCGGTGGACGTGGACGGTCTGTACGAGCGCTTCGCGGCGAGCGGCTACGGCTACGGCCCCCTCTTCCAGGGAGTCCGCGGCGTCTGGCGGCGCGGCGACGAGGTGTTCGCCGACGTGGCCCTGCCGGCCGAGGTCGCCGGCGCCGAGGGCGCGCGGTTCGGTCTCCACCCGGCGCTGCTCGACGCCGCCGTGCAGGCGGCCGGGGCGGGCGGGGCGTTCGGCGAGGGCACGCGTCTGCCGTTCGCCTGGAGCGGGCTCTCCCTGTACGCGGTCGGCGCCACCGCCCTCCGGGTGCGGCTGGCCCCGGCCGGGCCGGACACGGTGTCCCTGAGCGCGGCCGACGCCACCGGGCAGCCGGTGTTCGCCGCGGACTCCCTCACGGTGCTTCCCGTCGACCCCGCGCAGCTGGCGGCCATCAGCGACCCGACGCCGGACGCCCTGCACGTCCTGGAGTGGACCGCTTGGGACGGCGGTGCCGCGCGGGCGCTCCTGCCCGGCACGGTCGTGCTGGGCGACGACGACGGCTACGCCGACGGCCTCGCCGCGGCGCTGCGCTCCGGTGGCACCGACGTCCTTTCCTTCCCGGACCTCGCCGCCCTGGCGCAGGCTGTGGACCGGGGCGAGACCCCGGCCCCGACGACCGTTCTGGTGGCCTGCCCCGCTCCCGGCCCCGGTGGGCCGGAGCAGGTCCGCGAAGCCCTGCACGGGTCGCTCGCGCTGATGCAGGCCTGGCTCGCCGACGACCGGTTCGCCGATGCGCGTCTGGTGCTCGTGACCCGCGACGCGGTCGCCGCTCGCTCCGGCGACGGCCTGCGGTCGACGGGACAGGCCGCCGTGTGGGGCCTGGGCCGGTCCGCGCAGACGGAGAGCCCGGGCCGGTTCGTCCTGCTCGACCTCGACCTCGACACCGACCTCGGCACCGGCACCGGCACCGGCACCGCCACCGACGAGACCGTCGCCGAGAGCCTCGCGACCGCCCTCGGCTCCGGCGAGCCGCAGCTCGCCGTGCGGGACGGCGCGCTCCTCGTGCCCCGTCTGGCACGGGCCGCCGCGCCCACCGCGGCCGACGCCCTCGCCGCTCTGCCGCTTCCCGCCGCTCCGGCCCTCTGGCGCCTTGAGCCGGGTGCGGACGGCAGCCTGGAGAGCCTCACGGCGGCGCCCGGCGACGCCGATGCGCTCGCCCCGGAACCGCTCGGCCCGGGCCAGGTCCGCATAGCCATGCGGGCCACCGGTCTCAACTTCCGCGACGTCCTGATCGCCCTCGGCATGTACCCCGACCCGGCGCTGATGGGCACCGAGGGCGCCGGCGTGGTCACCGCGACCGGCCCCGGCGTCACGCACCTCGCCCCCGGCGACCGTGTCATGGGCCTGCTCTCCGGGGCGTACGCCCCGGTCGTCGTCGCCGACGCGCGGACCGTCGCGCGGATGCCCGAAGGGTGGACGTTCGCCCAGGCCGCCTCCGTACCGGTGGTGTTCCTGACGGCCGTCTACGCCCTGCGCGACCTGGCGGACGTCAAGCCCGGCGAGCGCCTGCTCGTCCACTCCGCCGCCGGCGGCGTGGGCATGGCCGCCGTGCAGCTCGCCCGGCACTGGGGCGTGGAGGTCCACGGCACGGCGAGCCCCGGGAAGTGGGAGGCCCTGCGCCGCCTCGGCCTGGACGACGCGCACATCGCCTCCTCCCGCACCCTCGACTTCGAGGCGGCGTTCCGCACCACCTCCGGCGGGGCCGGCATGGACGTCGTCCTGAACTCGCTCGCCCGCGAGTTCGTCGACGCCTCGCTGAGCCTGCTCGGACCGGGCGGCCGTTTCGTGGAGATGGGCAAGACCGACGTACGCGACCCGGAGAAGGTCGCCGCCGACCACCCCGGTGTCGGCTACCGCGCCTTCGACCTCGGCGAGGCCGGGCCGGAGCGGATCGGCGAGATGCTCGCCGAGGTCCTCGCACTCTTCGAGCGCGGGGTGCTCCGGCACCTGCCCGTCACCACCTGGGACGTCCGCCGCGCCCGCGACGCCTTCCGGCACGTCAGCCAGGCCCGTCACACGGGCAAGGTCGTCCTCACCATGCCGTCGGGCCTCGACCCGGAGGGCACGGTCCTGCTGACCGGCGGCACCGGCGCACTGGGGGGCATCGTGGCGCGCCACGTGGTGAGCGAGTGGGGTGTGCGGCGCCTGCTGCTGGTGAGCCGTCGCGGCCCGGACGCCCCCGGGGCACGGGAGTTGGTGACCGAGCTGGAGGCCCTGGGGGCCGTGGTGTCGGTGGCCGCGTGCGACGTGGCCGACCGGGACGCGCTGACAGGCGTACTGGCCGGGATTCCGGCCGAACACCCGCTCACCGCGGTCGTCCACACGGCGGGAGTCCTGTCCGACGGAACCCTTCCGTCGATGACGACCGCGGACGTCGAACACGTACTGCGTCCCAAGGTCGACGCCGCGTTCCTCCTCGACGAACTCACCTCGACGTCCGCGTACGACCTCGCCGCGTTCGTCATGTTCTCCTCCGCCGCCGCCGTCTTCGGTGGCGCGGGACAGGGCGCGTACGCGGCGGCCAACGCCACCCTCGACGCCCTCGCCTCCCGCCGCCGGGCAGCCGGACTCCCCGCCGTCTCCCTCGGCTGGGGCCTCTGGGCCGAGAACAGCGGCATGACCGGCGGACTCAGCGACACCGACCGCTCGCGGCTCGCCCGTTCCGGGGCGACGCCCATGGACAGCGAGCTGACCCTGTCCCTCCTGGACGCGGCGATGCGCCGCGACGACCCGGCGCTCGTCCCGATCGCCCTGGACGTCGCCGCGCTCCGCGCCCAGGAGAGGGACGGCATGCTGGCGCCGCTGCTCAGCGGGCTCACCCGCGGGTCGCGGCCCGGCGCCACGCCGGCCGCCCGGCGCAGGACCGCCGCCGGCGGCCCCGCCGAGGGGGCCACGGACCTCGGCGGGCAGCTCGCCGCGATGACGCCGGACGACCGGGCCGCGCACCTGCGGGACCTCGTCCGTACGCATGTGGCGACCGTCCTGGGACACGGCACCCCGAGCCGGGTCGACACCGAGCGGGCCTTCCGCGACACCGGGTTCGACTCGCTCACGGCCGTCGAACTCCGCAACCGTCTCAACGCCGCCACCGGACTGCGGCTCCCGGCCACCCTCGTCTTCGACCACCCCACCCCCGGGGAGCTCGCCGGGCACCTGCTCGACGAACTCGCCGCGGCCGCGGGCGCGGCCTGGACGGACGGAACCGGAACCGGAACCGGAACCGAGGGGACCACGCCCGCGACGGACCGGCAGACGACGGCGGCTCTCGCCGAACTCGACCGGTTGGAAGGGGTACTCGCCTCCCTCGCGCCCGCCGCCGGCGGCCGTCCGGAGCTCGCCGCCCGGCTCAGGGCGCTGGCCGCGGCCCTGGGGGACGACGGCGACGACGACGCCCCCGACCTGGACGAGGCGTCCGACGACGACCTCTTCTCCTTCATCGACAGGGAGCTGGGCGACTCCGACTCCTGACCTGGCCTGACCCGCACCACAGGCACCACCAGCACCACAGGCACCACCGGCACCACCGGCACCACCAGCCCTCACACACGGAACGGACAGGCGAGAACGGGAGCCATGGCGAACAACGAAGACAAGCTCCGCGACTATCTCAAGCGCGTCACCGCCGAGCTGCAGCAGAACACCAGGCGTCTGCGCGAGATCGAGGGACGCACGCACGAGCCGGTGGCGATCGTGGGCATGGCCTGCCGCCTGCCGGGCGGTGTCGCCTCGCCGGAGGACCTGTGGCGGCTGGTGGCCGGGGACGGGGACGCGATCTCGGAGTTCCCGCAGGACCGCGGCTGGGACGTCGAGGGCCTGTACGACCCGGACCCGGACGCGTCAGGCAGGACGTACTGCCGGTCCGGCGGATTCCTGCACGACGCGGGCGAGTTCGACGCCGACTTCTTCGGGATCTCGCCGCGCGAGGCCCTCGCCATGGACCCGCAGCAGCGCCTGTCCCTCACCACCGCGTGGGAGGCGATCGAGCACGCGGGCATCGACCCGACGACCCTGAAGGGCAGCGGCCTCGGCGTCTTCGTCGGCGGCTGGCACACCGGCTACACCTCGGGGCAGACCACCGCCGCGCAGGCGCCGGAGCTGGAAGGCCACCTGGTCAGCGGCGCGGCGCTGGGCTTCCTGTCCGGCCGTATCGCGTACGTCCTCGGTACGGACGGCCCCGCCCTGACCGTGGACACGGCGTGCTCGTCGTCGCTGGTCGCCCTGCACCTCGCCGTGCAGGCGCTGCGCAAGGGCGAGTGCGACATGGCCCTCGCCGGCGGCGTCACGGTCATGCCCAACGCGGACCTCTTCGTGCAGTTCAGCCGGCAGCGCGGGCTGGCCGCGGACGGCCGCTCGAAGGCCTTCGCCACCTCGGCGGACGGGTTCGGCCCTGCGGAGGGCGCCGGCGTCCTGCTGGTGGAGCGCCTCTCGGACGCGCGGCGCCACGGTCACCGGGTGCTCGCGGTCGTGCGCGGCAGCGCGGTCAACCAGGACGGCGCGAGCAACGGTCTTACGGCTCCGAACGGGCCGTCGCAGCAGCGGGTGATCCGGCGCGCCCTGGCCGACGCCCGGCTCACGCCGGGTGACGTGGACGTCGTCGAGGCGCACGGCACGGGCACGCGACTCGGCGACCCGATCGAGGCACAAGCCCTCATCGCCACGTACGGACGTGAACGCAGCGGCGAACAGCCGTTGAAGCTGGGCGCGTTGAAGTCGAACATCGGACACACGCAGGCCGCGGCCGGTGTCGCCGGTGTCATCAAGATGGTCCAGGCGATGCGCCACGGGCTGCTGCCGAAGACGCTGCACGTGGACGAGCCTTCGGACCAGATCGACTGGTCGGCGGGCTCGGTCGAGCTGCTCACCGAAGCCACGGACTGGCCGGAGAAGAGCGACGGCGGACCGCGCCGGGCCGCGGTCTCGTCGTTCGGCATCAGCGGCACGAACGCCCACGTCGTACTCGAAGAGGCCCCCGCCGCTGCCGAGGAGACAGCCTCGGACACCGAGCCGTCGACCGTCGGCGGTGTGGTGCCGTGGCCGGTGTCGGCGAAGACCCCGGCCGCCCTCGACACGCAGATCGGGCGGCTCGCCGCGTACGCGGACAGCCGTACGGACCTGGACCCCGCCGCGGCAGCCCGCACCCTGATCCACGGCCGCACGGCCATGGACCACCGCGCCGTCGCGATCGGCGACAGCAAGAAGGCCCTGCGGGACGCCCTCCACATGCCGGAAGGCCTCATCCGCGGCACGGCCACCGACCTCGGCCGCGTGGCCTTCGTCTTCCCCGGCCAGGGCACGCAGTGGGCCGGGATGGGCGCCGAACTCCTTGATGTATCGCAGGAGTTCGCTGCCTCGATGGCCGAGTGCGAGGCTGCGCTCGCTCCGTACGTCGACTGGTCGCTTGAGGCCGTCGTCCGGCAGACGCCGGGTGCGCCTACGCTGGAGCGGGTGGACGTCGTCCAGCCCGTCACTTTCGCCGTCATGGTCTCCCTCGCCCGTGTCTGGCAGCACCACGGCGTCACCCCTCAGGCCGTCGTCGGGCACTCGCAAGGCGAGATCGCCGCCGCCTGTGTCGCCGGAGCGCTCAGCCTGGACGATGCCGCGCGAGTCGTGGCCCTGCGCAGCAAGTCGATCGCCGCACACCTCGCCGGTAAGGGCGGCATGCTCTCCCTCGCGCTGAGCGAGACCGCCGTCCTGGAGCGCCTGACCGGGTTCGACGGGCTGTCGGTGGCAGCGGTCAACGGGCCCACCGCCACCGTCGTATCCGGCGACCCCGCCCAGATCGAAGAGCTCGCCCGCGCCTGCGAGGCCGACGGGATCCGCGCGCGGATCATCCCGGTCGACTACGCCTCCCACAGCCAGCAGGTGGAAATCATCGAGAAGGAACTCGCCGAGGTCCTCGCCGGGCTCACCCCCCAGGCTCCCCGCGTGCCGTTCTTCTCCACCCTCGAAGGCGCCTGGATCACC
Organism: Streptomyces sp. NPDC058650; assembly: GCF_042717315.1. Lineage (NCBI taxonomy): Bacteria > Bacillati > Actinomycetota > Actinomycetes > Kitasatosporales > Streptomycetaceae > Streptomyces > Streptomyces sp. NPDC058650. Next base: position 113,947 of record NZ_JBHXRL010000005.1, on the reverse strand, counting down.
GAGCCCGCCCTCGACGGCACCTACTGGTACCGCAACCTCCGCCACCGCGTCGGCTTCGCCCCGGCCGTCGAAACCCTCGCCGCAGACGAAGGCTTCACCCACTTCGTCGAAGTCAGCGCCCACCCCGTCCTCACCATGGCCCTCCCCGACACCGTCACCGGCCTCGGCACCCTCCGCCGCGACCAGGGAGACCGGGACCGCCTGGTCACCTCACTCGCCGAAGCCTGGGCCAACGGCCTCCCCATCGACTGGACCTCCCTCCTCCCCTCCGCGACCGGCCACCAGGCCGACCACCTCCCCACCTACGCCTTCCAGACCGAGCGCTACTGGCTCCAGGACTCCGCTCCCACCAGCGCCGCCGACGACTGGCGCTACCGCGTCGAGTGGAAGCCGCTGACGACCGCCGGCCAGGCGGACCTGTCCGGCCGGTGGCTCGTCGCCGCCGAGGGCCGGCCCGACGCCGAGCTGCTGGGCGCGCTGAAGGCCGCCGGGGCGGACGTAGAGGTGCTGGCGGCCGGGGCGGACGACGACCGTGAGGCCCTCGCCGCCCGGCTCGCCGGACTGACGGCCGGTGACGGATTCACCGGTGTGGTCTCGCTCCTCGACGGGCTCACCCCCCTCGTCGCCTGGGTGCAGGCACTCGGTGACGCCGGAATCGGCGCGCCTCTGTGGTGTGTCACCCGCGGCGCCGTCTCCCTCGGACGCCACGACACCCCCGCCGACCCCGACCAGGCCATGCTCTGGGGCCTCGGCCGCGTCGTCGCCCTCGAACACCCCGAACGCTGGGCCGGTCTCGTCGACCTCCCCGCCCAGCCCGACGCGGCTGCCCTCGCCCACCTCGCCACCGCCCTCGCCGGCAGCACCGGCGAGGACCAGATCGCCATCCGCACGACCGGACTCCACGCCCGCCGTCTCGCCCGCGCCCCCCTCCACGGACGCCGACCCACCCGCGACTGGCAGCCCCACGGCACCGTCCTCATCACCGGAGGCACCGGAGCCCTCGGCAGCCACGCCGCCCGCTGGATGGCCCACCACGGCGCCGAACACCTCCTCCTCGTCAGCCGCAGCGGCGACCAGGCACCCGGAGCAATCCAACTCGCCGACGAACTCCGCGAACTCGGCACCCGCGTCACCCTCGCCGCCTGCGACGTCGCCGACCCCGACGCCATGCGCACCCTCCTCGCCGACATCCCCACCGACACCCCCCTCACCGCCGTCCTCCACACCGCCGGCGCGCCGGGCGGCGACCCGCTGGACGCCACCGGCCCCGAGGACATCGCCCGCATCCTGGGCGCGAAGACCAGCGGCGCCCAGGTGCTCGACGACCTGCTCCGCGGCACTCCTCTGGACGCCTTCGTCCTGTACTCCTCCAATGCCGGGGTCTGGGGCAGCGGCGGTCAGGGTGTCTACGCGGCGGCCAACGCCCACCTCGACGCCCTCGCCGCCCGGCGCCGTGCCCGTGGTGAGACGGCGACGTCGGTCGCCTGGGGGCTCTGGGCGGGCGACGGCATGGGCCGGGGCGCCGACGACGCGTACTGGCAGCGCCGTGGCATCCGCCCGATGAGCCCCGACCGCGCCCTGGACGAGCTGGCCAAGGCCCTGTGCCACGACGAGACCTTCGTCGCCGTGGCCGACGTGGACTGGGCGAGGTTCGCGCCCGCGTTCACGGTCTCCCGCCCCAGCCTCCTGATCGACGGCGTCCCGGAGGCCCGGCAGGCGCTCGCCGGGCCCGTCGCACCCGTCGGCGCCCCGGCTCCCGGCGACGCCGCCTCGGCGCGCTCCGGGCAGTCGTCGGCACTGGCCGCGATCGCCGCGCTCCCGGCACCCGAACACCAGCCGGCGCTCCTCACCCTCGTCCGTACGCACGCGGCAGCCGTACTCGGCCACTCCTCCCCCGACCGGGTGGCTCCCGGCCGCGCGTTCACCGAGCTCGGCTTCGACTCGCTGACGGCCGTGCAGCTCCGTAACCAGCTCTCCGCGGCGGTCGGCAGCCGGCTCCCCGCCACCACGGTCTTCGACCATCCGACGCCCGCCGCGCTCGCCGAGCACCTCCATCAGGAGTACCTCGCGCCGGCCGATCCGGCCCCCACCGACTGGGAGGGGCGGGTGCGCCGGGCCCTGGCCGAGCTGCCCCTCGACCGGCTGCGGGACGCGGGCGTCCTCGACACGGTCCTGCGCCTCACCGGCATCGAGCCCGAGCCCGCACCGGGCCGCCCGGACGGTGCCACCGCGGGCCCGGACGCGGAGCAGGAGCAGGCGGCGTCGATCGACGACCTCGACGCCGAGGCCCTGATCCGCATGGCCCTCGGCCCGCGCACCACCTGATCAGCGCGGTCCGGTCGCACACCCCCGCCCCGCGCCCCGCACCCGCCACCCCCCAACCACCCCCACACGCCCACAACCCCATCCTCGAGCGGAAGACCACACCCAGATGACGAGTTCCAACGAGCAGTTGGTGGACGCTCTGCGCGCCTCTCTGAAGGAGAACCAAGAACTCCGTGAAGAGAGCCGCCGCCTTGCCGACCGTCGGCAGGAGCCCATGGCGATCGTCGGCATGAGCTGCCGTTTCGCGGGCGGTATCCGGTCCCCCGAGGACCTCTGGGACGCCGTCGCCGCGGGCAAGGACCTCGTCTCCGACGTGCCGGAGGAGCGCGGCTGGGACATCGACTCCCTCTACGACCCGGAGCCCGGCCGGAAGGGCACGACGTACGTCCGCAACGCCGCGTTCCTCGACGACGCCGCCGGCTTCGACGCCGGGTTCTTCGGGATCTCGCCGCGCGAGGCCCTCGCGATGGACCCGCAGCAGCGGCAGCTCCTCGAAGCCTCCTGGGAGGTCTTCGAGCGGGCCGGCATCGACCCCGCGTCGGTCCGCGGCACCGACGTCGGCGTGTACGTGGGCTGTGGCTACCAGGACTACGCGCCGGACATCCGGGTCGCTCCCGAAGGCACCGGCGGATACGTCGTCACCGGCAACTCCTCCGCCGTCGCCTCGGGGCGCATCGCGTACTCCCTCGGTCTGGAGGGACCCGCCGTGACCGTGGACACGGCGTGCTCGTCCTCGCTCGTCGCCCTGCACCTCGCCCTGAAGGGCCTGCGGAACGGCGACTGCTCGACCGCCCTCGTGGGTGGCGTGGCCGTTCTCGCGACGCCGGGGGCGTTCATCGAGTTCAGCCGGCAGCAGGCCATGGCCGCGGACGGCCGGACCAAGGGGTTCGCGTCGGCGGCGGACGGCCTCGCCTGGGGCGAGGGCGTCGCCGTGCTCCTCCTCGAACGGCTCTCCGACGCGCGGCGCAAGGGACACCGGGTCCTGGCCGTCGTGCGCGGCAGCGCCATCAACCAGGACGGTGCGAGCAACGGCCTCACGGCGCCGCACGGCCCCTCCCAGCAGCGGCTCATCCGGCGGGCGCTGGCCGACGCGCGGCTCACGTCGGCCGACGTGGACGTCGTGGAGGGCCACGGCACGGGCACGCGCCTCGGCGACCCGATCGAGGCGCAGGCGCTGCTCGCCACGTACGGGCAGGGGCGTGCCCCGGGGCAGCCGCTGCGGCTGGGCACGGTGAAGTCGAACATCGGGCACACGCAGGCCGCTTCCGGTGTCGCCGGTGTCATCAAGATGGTGCAGGCGATGCGCCACGGAGTGCTGCCGAAGACGCTGCACGTGGACGAGCCGACGGACCAGGTCGACTGGACGGCGGGCTCGGTCGAGCTGCTGACCGAGGCCATGGACTGGCCGGAGCGGCCGGGCCGGCCCCGGCGGGCGGGCGTCTCGGCGTTCGGCGTGGGCGGGACGAACGCGCACGTCGTACTCGAAGAAGCCCCCGCCGCTGCCGAGGAGACGACCTCGGACGCCGAGCCGTCGACCGTCGGCGGTGTGGTGCCGTGGCCGGTGTCGGCGAAGACCCCGGCCGCCCTCGACGCGCAGATCGGGCGGCTCGCCGCGTACGCGGACAGCCGTACGGACCTGGACCCCGCCGCGGCGGCCCGCACCCTGATCCACGGCCGCACGGCCATGGACCACCGCGCCGTCGCGATCGGCGACAGCCAGAAGACCCTGCGGGACGCCCTCCACATGCCGGAAGGCCTCATCCGCGGCACGACCTCCGGCCTCGGCCGGGTGGCCTTCGTCTTCCCCGGCCAGGGCACGCAGTGGGCCGGCATGGGTGCCGAACTCCTCGACACATCACCAGAGTTCGCTGCCGCGATGGCCGAGTGTGAGGCTGCGCTCGCTCCGTACGTGGACTGGTCGCTGGAAGCCGTCGTCCGGCAGACGCCCGGTGCGCCCACGCTGGAGCGGGTCGACGTCGTCCAGCCGGTCACCTTCGCCGTCATGGTCTCCCTGGCACGGGTCTGGCAGCACCACGGCGTGACGCCTCAGGCGGTCGTCGGGCACTCGCAGGGCGAGATCGCCGCCGCGTACGTCGCCGGTGCGCTCAGCCTGGACGACGCCGCCCGGGTCGTTGCCCTGCGCAGCAAGTCCATCGCCGCGCACCTCGCCGGCAAGGGCGGCATGCTCTCCCTCGCCCTCGGCGAGACCGCCACCCAGGAGCGGATCGCGAACCTCGACGGGCTGTCGATCGCGGCCGTCAACGGACCCAGCGCCACCGTCGTCTCCGGTGACCCGACCCAGATCGAAGAGCTCGCCCGCGCCTGCGAGGCCGACGGGGTCCGCGCGCGGATCATCCCCGTCGACTACGCCTCCCACAGCGCCCACGTCGAGACCATCGAGAAGGAACTCGCCGAGGTCCTCGCAGGACTCGCCCCCCAGGCTCCCCGAGTGCCGTTCTTCTCGACGCTCGAAGGCGGCTGGATCACCGAGCCCGCCCTCGACGGCACCTACTGGTACCGCAACCTCCGCCACCGCGTCGGCTTCGCCTCCGCCGTCGAAACCCTCGCCACGGAAGAGGACTTCACCCACTTCGTCGAGGTCAGCGCCCACCCCGTCCTCACCATGGCTCTGCCGGAGACCGTCACCGGCCTGGCCACGCTCCGCCGCGAGGACGGCGGACGGCACCGCCTGACCACTTCCCTCGCCGAGGCGTGGGCCAACGGCCTCCCCGTCGACTGGGACTCGTTCCTCCCCGCCGCCGCCTCCCACCCCGACCTCCCGACGTACGCCTTCCAGCACCGCTCCTACTGGATCAACCCCTCGGCCCCCGGTGAAGCGCCCACGCACACCGCTCCCGAGACCGAGGCCGACGCCGAGGCCGGCCAGGCGTGGGGACTCGGTGTCGCCGACCTCGACGAGGAAGGCCGGCGCGGCGCCGTACTCGCCATGGTGCTGCGTCAGGCGGCCGCCGTGCTCCGGTACGACTCGCCCGACGAGGTCTCCGTCGACCGGCCGCTGCGGGAACTCGGCTTCGACTCGCTGACCGCCGTCGACCTCCGTAACCGCATCAACCGGCTGGCCGGACTCCACCTGCCCGCCACCGCCGTGTTCGAGCACCCCACGCCGGCCGCGCTGGCCGACCGCGTCAGCGCCGAGCTGGCCGAGCGGAACTGGGCCGTCGCCGAACCCCGCGACGAGGCGGAAACCACCGCCCCGGCCTCGGCCCAGACCACCGCCCCGGCCCCGGCGACTGCCCGTGCCCGCTCCGCGTCCGGCGACGGCGGGATGTTCCGCGCCCTGTTCCGGCAGGCCGTGGAGGACGGCCGGTACGCCGAGTTCCTCGGCGTCCTCGCCGAAGCCTCGGCGTTCCGCCCGCAGTTCGCCACGCCCGAGGCCTGCCCGGAGCGGCTCGAACCGGTGCTGCTCGCCGGCGCTCCGGCGGACCGCGCGGGAGCCCGTGCCCGAGCCCTTCTCGTCGGCTGCACGGGCACCGCGGCGAACGGCGGCCCGCACGAGTTCCTGCGGCTCAGCGCCTCCTTCCAGGAGGAGCGGGACTTCCTCGCCCTGCCCCTGCCCGGCTACGGCACGGGTACGGGTACGGGTACGGGCACCACCCTCCTCCCTGCCGACCTCGACACCGCGCTCGACGCCCAGGCCCTGGCGGTCCTCCGGGCCGCCGGGGACGCCCCGGTCGTCCTCCTCGGTCACTCCGGCGGCGCCCTGCTCGCCCACGAGCTCGCCTTCCGCCTTGAGCAGACCCATGGAGCCCCTCCCGCCGGCATCGTCCTGGTCGACCCCTATCCGCCGGGCCACCAGGAGCCCGTCGAGGCGTGGAGCAGGCAGCTCGGCGAGGGTCTGTTCGCGGGCGAGCTCGAACCGATGGCCGACTCGCGGCTGCTCGCCATGGGCCGGTACGCCCGGTTCCTCGCCGCGCCGCGGCCGGGCCGCAGCAGCGCGCCCGTCCTCCTGGTGCGCGCCTCCGAACCGCTGGGCGACTGGCAGGACGAGCGCGGTGACTGGCGCGCCCACTGGGACCTTCCGCACACCGTCGCGGACGTGCCCGGCGACCACTTCACGATGATGCGGGACCACGCGCCCGCCGTCGCCGGGGCCGTCATCGCCTGGCTCGACGGCATCGAGCGGGACACCGCCGCGGGCCGGAGCACCACCGGCACCGCCGCCGGCCGGCACGCCGTGCAAGGAGAGAACCAGTGAACGACAGACCCCTGAACGTCGACAGCGGACTGTGGATCCGGCGCTTCCACCCCTCGCCGAACAGCACGGTGCGGCTGGTCTGCCTGCCCCACGCCGGCGGCTCCGCCAGCTACTTCTTCCGCTTCTCCGAGGAGCTCCACCCGTCCGTCGAGGCCCTGTCGGTGCAGTACCCCGGACGTCAGGACCGGCGCGACGAGCCGTGCCTGGAGAGCGTCGAGGAGCTCGCCGAGCACGTGGTCGCGGCCACCGAACGCTGGTGGCAGGAAGGCCGGCTGGCCTTCTTCGGGCACAGTCTCGGAGCCTCCGTCGCCTACGAGACGGCGCGGATCCTCGAACAGCGGCACGGAGTACGGCCCGAGGGCCTGTACGTCTCCGGCCGACGCGCCCCGTCCCTGGCGTCGGACAAGCTCGTGCACCTGCTGGACGACCGGGCCTTCCTGGCCGAGATCCGGCGCCTCAACGGCACCGACGACCGGTTCCTCCAGGACGACGAGCTGCTGCGGCTGGTGCTGCCCGCGCTGCGCAGTGACTACAAGGCCGCGGAGACGTACGAGCACCGGCCCTCCGCCAAGCTCACCTGCCCGGTGATGGCGCTGGCCGGCGACCGCGACCCGAAGGCGCCGCTGAACGAGGTGGCCGAGTGGCGCCGGCACACCAGCGGTCCGTTCTGCCTGCGGGCCTACTCCGGCGGCCACTTCTACCTCAACGACCAGTGGCACGAGATCTGCAACGACATCTCCGACCATCTGCTCGTCACCCGCTGCGCGCCCGATCCCGGCGTCGTGCAGCCCCCGACCCGTCTTATCGAAGGAGCCGCGAAGAGATGGCAGAACCCACGGTGACCGACGACCTGACGGGGGCCCTCACGCAGCCCCCGCTGGGCCGCACCGTCCGCGCGGTGGCCGACCGTGAACTCGGCACCCACCTCCTGGAGACCCGCGGCATCCACTGGATCCACGCCGCGAACGGCGACCCGTACGCCACCGTGCTGCGCGGCCAGTCGGACGACCCGTATCCCGCGTACGAGCGGCTGCGCGCCCGCGGGCCGCTGTCGTTCAGCCCGACGGGCAGCTGGGTCACCGCCGACCACGCCCTGGCGGCCCGCGTCCTGTCCTCGGCGGACTTCGGAGTGTCCGGCGCCGACGGCGTCCCCGTGCCGCAGCAGGTCCTCTCCTACGGGGAGGGCTGCCCGCTGGAGCACGAGCGGGCGCTGCCGCCGGCGCGCGACGCGGCGGAGGCCGGGCACCGTACCGTGGTCGAGCGGGTCCACCGGGAGACCCTGGAGGGGCTCGCCCCGGACGCGTCGGCGTCGTACGCGTTCGAGCTGGTGGGCGGTTTCGTCCGCCCGGCGGTGACGGCCGCGGCCGCCGCCGTGCTCGGTGTTCCCGAGGACCGGCGCGGGGATTTCGGCGACCTGGTGGAGCGGCTCCGGCCCCTGTCGGACAGCCTGCTGGCCCCGCAGTCCCTGCGGACGGTACGGGCGGCCGACGGCGCGCTGGCCGCGCTCGCGGCGCTGCTCGCCGACTCCCCCGGCCCGGCCGACCCGGAGACCGGCCCGTCGGCCGACACGGGGACCGACACCACGGGGCGGCCGGACAGGGCCCTGCTGTCGGCGCTCGGGGTCACCGCCGCCGTCCAGCTCACCGGGAACGCCGTGCTCGCCCTGCTCGCCCACCCCGAGCAGTGGGGCGAGCTGTGCGCCCGGCCCGGGCTCGCCGCGGCCGCGGTGGAGGAGACCCTCCGCTACGACCCGCCGGTGCAGCTGGACGCGCGGGTGGTCCGCGCGGACACGGAGCTGGCGGGCCGGCGTCTTCCGGCCGGCGCCCATGTCGTCGTCCTCACCGCCGCCGCCGGCCGGGACCCGGAGGTCTTCACGGACCCGGAGCGCTTCGACCTCGCGCGCCCCGACGCCGCCGCGCACCTCGCGCTGCACCCCGCCGGTCCGTACGGCCCGGTGGCGTCCTCGGTCCGGCTCCAGGCGGAGGTCGCGCTGCGGACCCTGGCCGGGCGTTTCCCGGGGCTGCGGCAGGCCGGGCCCGTGCTCCGCCCCCGCCGCGCGCCCGTCGGCCGCGGGCCGCTGAGCGTGCCGGTGAGCGCCTGAGACACGTACGCCACCACGCCGTACGCCACGACGCCGTACGCCCGTACGTCGGTACGCCCCACCCCGCCCCCCTCAGCGCTCCACCCGCAAGGAAGGACAACGACGCCATGCGCGTCCTGCTGACCTCGTTCGCACATCACACGCACTACTACGGCCTGGTGCCCCTGGCCTGGGCGCTGCTCGCCGCCGGGCACGAGGTGCGGGTCGCCAGCCAGCCCGCGCTCACGGACACCATCACCGGGTCCGGGCTCGCCGCGGTGCCCGTCGGCACCGACCACCTCATCCACGAGTACCGGGTGCGGATGGCGGGCGAGCCGCGCCCCAACCACCCGGCGATCGCCTTCGACGAGGCCCGTCCCGAACCGCTGGACTGGGACCACGCCCTCGGCATCGAGGCGATCCTCGCCCCGTACTTCTACCTGCTCGCCAACAACGACTCGATGGTCGACGACCTGGTCGACTTCGCCCGTTCCTGGCAGCCGGACCTGGTGCTGTGGGAACCGACGACCTACGCGGGCGCCGTCGCCGCGCAGGTCACCGGCGCCGCGCACGCCCGCGTCCTGTGGGGGCCCGACGTGATGGGCAGCGCCCGCCGCAAGTTCGTCGCGCTCCGCGACCGGCAGCCGCCGGAGCACCGCGAGGACCCCACGGCCGAGTGGCTGACGTGGACGCTCGACCGGTACGGCGCCTCCTTCGAGGAGGAGCTGATCACCGGCCAGTTCACGGTCGACCCGACGCCGCCCAGCCTGCGTCTCGACACCGGCCTGCCCACCGTCGGCATGCGCTACGTCCCGTACAACGGCACGTCGGTCGTGCCCGACTGGCTGAGCGAGCCGCCCGCGCGGCCCCGGGTCTGTCTCACCCTCGGCGTCTCCGCGCGCGAGGTCCTCGGCGGCGACGGCGTCTCGCAGGGCGACATCCTGGAGGCGCTCGCCGACCTCGACATCGAGCTCGTCGCCACGCTCGACGCGAGCCAGCGCGCCGAGGTGCGCAACTACCCGAAGCACACCCGGTTCACGGACTTCGTGCCGATGCACGCGCTGCTGCCGAGCTGCTCGGCGATCATCCACCACGGCGGGGCCGGCACCTACGCGACCGCCGTGATCAACGCGGTGCCGCAGGTCATGCTCGCCGAGCTGTGGGACGCGCCGGTCAAGGCGCGGGCCGTGGCGGACCAGGGGGCCGGGTTCTTCCTGCCGCCGGCCGACCTCACCCCGCAGGCCGTCCGGGACGCCGTCGTCCGCATCCTCGACGACCCCTCGGTGACCGCCGCCGCGCACCGGCTGCGCGACGAGACCTTCGGCGACCCCACCCCGGCCGGGATCGTCCCCGAGCTGGAGCGGCTCGCGGCACAGCACCGCCGCCCGCCGGCCACCAACCGACCCTGACCCCCGTCGGGAAGACCCCCAACCCTCAGCCCGAAAGCAGGAGTTCCGTGTACGAAGTCGACCACGCCGACGTCTACGACCTCTTCTACCTCGGTCGCGGCAAGGACTACGCCGCCGAGGCCTCCGACATCGCCGACCTGGTGCGCTCCCGTACCCCCGAGGCGTCCTCGCTCCTGGACGTGGCCTGCGGCACCGGCACCCACCTGGAGCACTTCACCAAGGAGTTCGGCGACACCGCGGGCCTGGAGCTGTCCGAGGACATGCTCATCCACGCCCGCAAGCGGCTGCCCGACGCGACGCTCCACCAGGGCGACATGCGGGACTTCCGGCTCGGCCGCCGCTTCTCCGCCGTGGTCAGCATGTTCAGCTCCGTCGGCTACCTCCGTACGACCGGTGAACTCGACGCCGCCATCGACTCGTTCGCGCGGCACCTGGAGCCCGGCGGCGTCGTCGTGGTGGAGCCGTGGTGGTTCCCGGAGACCTTCGCCGACGGCTGGGTCAGCGCCGACGTCGTCCGCCGGGACGGGCGCACCGTGGCCCGTGTCTCGCACTCGGTGCGGGAGGGCGACGCGACGCGCATGGAGGTGCACTTCACCGTGGCCGACCCGGGCAAGGGCGTGCGGCACTTCTCCGACGTCCACCTCATCACCCTCTTCCACCAGGCGGAGTACGAGGCCGCCTTCACGGCCGCGGGGCTGCGCGTCGAGTACCTGGAGGGCGGCCCGTCGGGCCGCGGCCTCTTCATCGGCGTCCCCGCCTAGTACGCCTCGTACGCCTTGGACGTCTCGTACGTCTCGTACGCCGCGTCCGCCTCGGAGTCCGCGTACTCCCGCCGGACTCCCCACAGACCCCCGGGGCAACGCCTCGGGTGCACCAAGCACAGAGAGAGAAACGAACCGTGACAGGTAAGACCCGAATACCGCGTGTCCGCCGCGGCCGTACGACTCCCAGGGCCTTCACCCTGGCCGTCGTCGGCACCCTCCTGGCGGGCACCACCGTGGCGGCGGCCGCCCCCGGCGCCGCCGACACGGCCAACGTCCAGTACACGAGCCGGGCGGCGGAGCTCGTCGCCCAGATGACGCTCGACGAGAAGATCAGCTTCGTCCACTGGGCCCTGGACCCCGCCCGTCAGAACGTCGGCTACCTTCCCGGCGTGCCGCGTCTCGGCATCCCGGAGCTGCGTGCCGCCGACGGCCCGAACGGCATCCGTCTGGTGGGGAAGACCGCCACCGCGCTGCCCGCGCCGGTCGCCCTGGCCAGCACCTTCGACGACACCATGGCCGACAGCTACGGCAAGGTCATGGGCCGCGACGGGCGCGCGCTCAACCAGGACATGGTGCTCGGCCCGATGATGAACAACATCCGGGTCCCGCACGGCGGCCGGAACTACGAGACCTTCAGCGAGGACCCCCTGGTCTCCTCGCGCACCGCGGTCGCCCAGATCAAGGGCATCCAGGGTGCGGGTCTGATGACCACGGCCAAGCACTTCGCGGCCAACAACCAGGAGAACAACCGCTTCAGCGTGAACGCCACGGTCGACGAGCAGACGCTCCGCGAGATCGAGTTCCCGGCGTTCGAGGCGTCCTCCAAGGCCGGCGCGGCCTCCTTCATGTGTGCCTACAACGGCGTCAACGGGAAGCCGTCCTGTGGCAACGACGAGCTCCTCAACAACGTGCTGCGCACGCAGTGGGGCTTCCAGGGCTGGGTGATGTCCGACTGGCTCGCCACTCCGGGCACCGACGCCATCACCAAGGGCCTCGACCAGGAGATGGGCGTCGAGCTTCCCGGCGACATCCCGCCGGGCGAGCCCTCGCCGCCGGCCAAGTTCTTCGGTGACGCGCTGAAGACGGCCGTCCTGAACGGCACGATCCCCGAGTCGGCCGTGACGCAGTCGGCGGAGCGCATCGTCAACCAGATGGACAAGTTCGGTCTGCTGTCGGCCACCCCGGCGCCGCGGCCCGAGCGCGACAAGGCGGGCGCCCAGGCGGTGTCCCGCAAGGTCGCCGAGAACGGCGCGGTGCTCCTGCGCAACGAGGGCCAGGCCCTGCCGCTCGCCGGTGACGCCGGCAAGAGCATCGCGGTCATCGGTCCGACCGCCGTCGACCCCAAGGTCACCGGCCTGGGCAGCGCCCACGTCGTCCCGGACTCGGCGGCGGCGCCGCTCGACACCATCAAGGCCCGCGCGGGCGCGGGTGCGACGGTGACGTACGAGACGGGTGAGGAGACCTTCGGGACGCAGATCCCGGCGGCGAACCTCAGCCCGGCGTTCAACCAGGGCGTGCAGCTCCAGCCGGGTCAGGCCGGGGCGCTGTACGACGGCACGCTGACCGTGCCCGCCGACGGCGAGTACCGCATCGCGGTCCGCGCCACCGGTGGTTACGCCACGGTGCAGCTCGGCAGCCACACCATCGAGGCCGGCCAGGTCTACGGCAAGGTGAGCAGCCCGCTCCTCAAGCTCACCAAGGGCACGCACAAGCTCACCATCTCGGGCTTCGCGATGAGCGCCACCCCGCTCTCCCTGGAGCTGGGCTGGGTGACGCCGCAGGCGGCCGACGCGACGATCGCGAAGGCCGTGGAGGCGGCGAGGAAGGCCCGTACGGCCATCGTCTTCGCCTACGACGACGGCACCGAGGGCGTCGACCGTCCGAACCTGTCGCTGCCGGGTACGCAGGACAAGCTGATCTCGGCGGTCGCCGACGCCAACCCGAACACGATCGTGGTCCTCAACACCGGTTCGTCGGTGCTGATGCCGTGGCTGTCCAAGACCCGCGCGGTCCTGGACATGTGGTACCCGGGCCAGGCGGGTGCCGAGGCCACCGCCGCGCTGCTCTACGGTGACGTCAACCCGAGCGGCAAGCTGACGCAGAGCTTCCCGGCCGCGGAGAACCAGCACGCTGTCGCCGGCGACCCGAACCGCTACCCGGGCGTCGACAACCAGCAGCAGTACACCGAGGGCATCCACGTCGGGTACCGCTGGTTCGACAAGGAGAACGTCAAGCCGCTGTTCCCGTTCGGGCACGGCCTGTCGTACACCTCGTTCACGCAGAGCGCCCCGACCGTCGTGCGCACGTCCACGGGCGGTCTGAAGGTCACGGTCACGGTCCGCAACAGCGGGCAGCGCGCGGGCCAGGAGGTCGTCCAGGCGTACCTCGGTGCCAGCCCGAACGTGACGGCTCCGCAGGCGAAGAAGAAGCTCGTGGGCTACACGAAGGTGTCGCTCGCCGCGGGCGAGTCGAAGACGGTGACGGTGAACGTCGACCGTCGTCAGCTGCAGTTCTGGGACGCCGCGGCGGACTGCTGGAAGACGGGAACGGGCAGCAGGCTCCTGCAGACCGGTTCGTCCTCCGCGGACCTGCGCGGAAGCACCACGGTCAACGTCTGGTGACGTGACCCCATGAAGACGGCGGTGCCCGCCACCCGGAAGGGTGGCGGGCACCGCCTTTTCGGCCTGCTCGGGCCTTCCTAGCGAAGGGCCCACTCGCGTACGGCGTCGATCACCCGCAGCGCCTGCTCGCGCTCCAGGTGCGGGCCGATCGGCAGGCTGAGGACCTGCCGCGCGAAGCTCTCGGCACGCGGCAGCGAGCCCTCCGCCGGGGCGTCGCCCGCGTAGGCGGGAGAGAGGTGCACCGGCACCGGGTAGTGCGTGAGCGTGTCGACGCCGCGGGCGTCCAGGTGGTCCCGCAGGTCGTCGCGGCGGTCCGTGCGCACGGTGAAGAGGTGCCAGACCGGGTCGGTGTCGGGTGCGGTCACCGGCAGGGCGATGCCGGGCAGTCCGGCGAGTCCGGACAGGTACTCCGCGGCCAGCGCCGACCTGCGGCCGTTCCAGCTGTCGAGGTGCGCGAGGCGGATCCGCAGGACGGCCGCCTGCATCTCGTCCAGGCGGGAGTTGGTGCCCTTCATCTCGTGGCTGTACTTCTGCCGGGAGCCGTAGTTGCGGAGCATCCGCAGCCGTTCGGCGAGCTCGGGGTCGCCGGTCACGACGGCGCCGCCGTCGCCGAAGCAGCCGAGGTTCTTGCCCGGGTAGAAGCTGAAGGCGGCCACCGACGAACCGGCGCCGATCCGCCGGCCCCGGTAGCGGGCGCCGTGCGCCTGCGCGGCGTCCTCCACGATGTGCAGGCCGTGCCGGTCCGCCAGGTCGCGGAGGGCGTCCAGGTCGGCCGGGTGCCCGTAGAGGTGGACGGGGAGGAGCGCCCGGGTGCGGGGGGTGATCGCCTTCTCGACGAGCAGCGGGTCCAGGGTGGGGTGGTCCTCGTGCGGTTCCACGGGCACGGGGGTCGCGCCGGTGGCCGACACCGCGAGCCAGCTGGCGATGTACGTGTGCGAGGGGACGATCACCTCGTCGCCGGGTCCGATGCCGAGGCCGCGGAGCGCCAGCTGGAGGGCGTCCATGCCGCTGTTCACGCCGACGGCGTGGCCGGTCTCGCAGTAGGCGGCGAACTCGCTCTCGAAGCCTTCCAGTTCGAGCCCGAGGAGGTAGCGCCCGGAGTCGAGGACGCGGGCGATGGCGGCGTCGGTCTCCGCGCGCAGCTCCTCGTAGGCGGCCTTGAGGTCGAGGAAGGGGACGCGGGGGGTCATGCGGACACCCCCACCGTCTCGGCGGGGGTGTCCGGCGCGGGCGCCTTGAGCGGCTCCCACCAGTCGCGGTTCTCCCGGTACCAGCGGACGGTGCGCGCGAGGCCGTCCGCGAAGGCGACCCGCGGCCGGTAGCCGAGCTCGCGCTCGATCTTCCCGCCGTCGAGGGAGTAGCGCAGGTCGTGGCCCTTGCGGTCGGCGACCTTCCGGACGGACGACCAGTCCGCGCCGAGCGACTCCAGGAGCATGCCGGTGAGTTCGCGGTTGGTCAGCTCCAGGCCGCCGCCGATGTGGTAGACCTCGCCGGCCCGGCCGCCCGCGAGGACGAGGGCGATGCCCCGGCAGTGGTCGTCGGTGTGCACCCACTCGCGGACGTTCGCGCCGTCGCCGTACAGCGGCAGCGTCCCGCCGTCGAGGAGGTTCGTCACGAAGAGCGGGATCAGCTTCTCGGGGTGCTGGTACGGCCCGTAGTTGTTGCAGCAGCGGGTAATCCGCACGTCGAGGCCGTACGTCCGGTGGTAGGCGCGGGCGACGAGGTCGGAGCCGGCCTTCGAGGCTGCGTAGGGGGAGTTGGGCTCCAGCGGGCTGCTCTCGGTCCAGGAGCCGGAGTCGATCGACCCGTACACCTCGTCGGTGGAGACGTGCACGACCCGGTCCACGCCGGCGTCGACGGCGCACTGGAGGAGGGTCTGCGTGCCCTGCACGTTGGTCTCGGTGAACACGGACGCGCCCGCGATGGAGCGGTCCACGTGGCTCTCGGCCGCGAAGTGGACGATGGCGTCCACGCCGCGCAGCTCCCGGGCGAGGAGCTCGGCGTCGCGGATGTCGCCGTGGACGAAGCGCAGCCGCGGGTCGCCGGCCACCAGGGCCAGGTTGGCGATGTTGCCCGCGTAGGTGAGGCTGTCGAGGACGATCACCTCCTCGGCGGGCACGTCGGGGTACGCCCCGGCGAGGAGCTGCCGCACGAAGTGCGAGCCGATGAAGCCCGCACCTCCGGTCACCAGAAGCCGCACTGCTGTCTTCCTTTCGGTGGCGCTGTCGGTCGCACGACCGGTCACACGGCCGGTCGCGGTGTCGGTGGCGCTGTCGGTGGCGCGTACGCGGCGGTCGCGAGGCGTCGTCGCCCTCACGGGGCTCCCTCGCGGCCGGCGATCTCCATCAGGTACGTGCCGTACTCGGTGCGGGAGAGGCGCTCTCCCAGGCTGTGACAGGCCGCGGCGTCGATGAAGCCCATCCGGAACGCGATCTCCTCGAGGCCGGCGATCCAGACGCCCTGCCGCTCCTCCAGGACCTGGACGTACTGCGCGGCCCGGAGGAGCGAGTCGTGGGTGCCGGTGTCCAGCCACGCGAAGCCGCGGCCCAGGTCGACGAGTTCGGCCCGGCCCCGCTCCAGGTAGACGCGGTTGACGTCGGTGATCTCCAGCTCGCCGCGCGCCGAGGGCCTGATGTTCTTGGCGATGTCCACGACGTCGTTGTCGTAGAGGTAGAGGCCGGTGACGGCGAGGTTGGAGCGGGGCTTGACCGGCTTCTCGACGAGGCCGGTCAGCCGGCCCGCGGCGTCCACCTCGGCGACGCCGTACCGCTCGGGGTCCTTGACCGGGTAGCCGAAGAGCACGCAGCCGTCGAGCCGCGCGATGCTGTCCCGAAGGAGCGTGTACAGGCCGGGCCCGTGGAAGATGTTGTCGCCCAGGATCAGGGCACAGGTGTCGTCGCCGATGTGGCCGGCTCCGACGAGAAGCGCGTCCGCGATTCCCGCGGGCTCTTTCTGGACCGCATAGTCGAGTTCGATTCCGAGATGGCTGCCGTTTCCGAGCAGCGACTCGAAGAGTTCGATGTGCTGGGGGGTGGAGATGATTTGTATCTCGCGAATACCGCCGAGCATGAGAACCGACAGCGGATAGTAGATCATCGGTTTGTTGTAGACCGGAAGAATCTGTTTCGAAATCACCGAGGTCGCCGGATGCAGTCGAGTTCCACTCCCGCCGGCCAGGACTATTCCCTTCATTCCCGGAAGCTAGCAGGAGAAGGCCGGCATTAACGGTTGGCGTGGCGGAGATAGGGGGGCGCTAGGGGATGTGCAGGGGGAGTCCGCCGCACCTTTGGGGGGGGTGGGAAAACGCCGAGGGCCCGGCCGGACGGCCGGGCCCTCGGAAGGGGAGAACGTGCGGGGGTGCGGGTCAGCGCAGGAAGCCGCGGACCTCCGCCCAGCCGTCCGCGGTGTCCCGCTCCAGCTGGTTCAGGCGGGCGGTGACGACCTGGTCGAAGCCGTCCATGAAGTACTCGTCGCCGTCGTGGGGCGCCACCTGGCCGCCGCGCTCGACGAAGTCGCGGACCACCTCGGTGAGGGAGGTGTCGGGGTCCACGCGGCCCGCGATGTACCGGGTCGCGCCGTCCAGGTCGGGGAAGCCGGCCTCGCGGTACAGGTACACGTCGCCGAGGAGGTCGACCTGCACCGACACCTGCGGGTGCGCGGTGGGCCGCATGGTGGAGGGCTTGATCCGCAGCAGTTCGGCGTCGGCCCCGGCCCGCAGGCTGTTCAGGGCGTAGCCGTAGTCGATGTGGAGTCCGGGGGTGCGCTCGCGGACCCGCTCCTCGAAGGCCTTGAGGGCCTCCTGGAGCTCGGCCCGCTCCTCCTGCGGCAGCTTGCCGTCGTCACGGCCGCTGTAGTCCTCGCGGATGTTGACGAAGTCGATCGTCCTGCCCTGCCCGGCCTCGTTGAGGTCGGCGATGAAGTCGACCAGGTCGAGCAGGCGCGAGGCGCGGCCCGGGAGCACGATGTAGGCGAAGCCGAGGTTGATCGGCGACTCGCGTTCGGCCCGCAGCTGCTGGAAGCGGCGCAGGTTCTCGCGGACCCGGCGGAAGGCGCCCTTCTTGCCGGTGGTCTGTTCGTACTCCTCGTCGTTGAGGCCGTAGAGCGACGTACGGACGGCGTGCAGGCCCCACAGGCCGGGCTGGCGCTCCAGGGTGCGCTCGGTGAGCGCGAAGGAGTTCGTGTAGACGGTGGGCCGCAGGCCGTGCTCGACGGCGCGCGTGGCCAGGGTGCCGAGGCCGGGGTTGGTGAGCGGCTCCAGGCCGCCGGAGAAGTACAGGGCGAAGGGGTTGCCCGTGGGTATCTCGTCGATGACCGACCGGAACATGGCGTTGCCGGCGTCGAGGGCGGACGGGTCGTAGCGGGCGCCGGTCACGCGGACGCAGAAGTGGCAGCGGAACATGCAGGTCGGGCCGGGGTAGAGGCCGACGCTGTACGGGAAGACGGGCTTGCCGGAGAGGGCCGCGTCGAAGACGCCGCGCTGCTCCAGGGGGAGCAGGGTGTTCTTCCAGTACGCCCCCGCGGGGCCGGTCTCGACCGCGACGCGGAGCTCCGGCACCTGCGCGAACAGGGCGAGGAGGCGCCGGAAGGCGTCCCGGTCGACGCCCAGGTCGTGACGGGCCTCCTCCAGCGGGGTGAAGGGGCTGTTGCCGTAGCGCACGGCGAGCCGGACCAGCTGGTTGGCGGTGGTCCCGGCCTCGTCGGGCGGTACGAGGCCGCCGGCGACGAGGGTCTGGCCGACGGCGTGGACCGCCGCCCCCAGATCGGCTCCGGGGTGCGCGCAGCGTTCGGCCGGGGCGGTGGCGGCGGGGGCAGGGGCGGTCATCAGGAGCGTCCAATCGTGGGCGTGGAGGTCAGGGGTGTCGTGTCGCGGTGGCGCGCGGTCAGTTCGTGGCCCCGGGCCGCGCAGAACCGCAGTACGTCGCCGACGCGGCGGATGTCGTCGTCGCCGACGGCGGTGCCGGTCGGCAGGGACAGCACGCGCTCGGCGAGCCGTTCGGTGTGCGGCAGCGGGGCGTGCGGCTGCCCGCGGTACGGCTCCAGCTGGTGGCAGCCCGGGGAGAAGTAGGCGCGGGTGTGGATCCCCTCGGCCCGCAGCACGTCCATCACGAGGTCGCGGTGGATGCCGGTGGTCGCCTCGTCGATCTCGACGATCACGTACTGGTGGTTGTTGACGCCGTGCCGGTCGTGGTCGGCGACCAGGAGGCCGGGGACGTCCGCGAGCTGCGCGCGGTAGGCGGCGTGGTTGCCGCGGTTGCGGGCGACGACCTCGGGGAACGCGTCCAGCGAGGTGAGGCCCATCGCGGCGGCGGCCTCGCTCATCTTGGCGTTGGTCCCGCCGGCCGGGCTGCCGCCGGGCAGGTCGAAGCCGAAGTTGTGGAGGGCGCGGATCCGGGCGGCGAGGTCGGCGTCGTCGGTGACGACGGCGCCGCCCTCGAAGGCGTTGACGGCCTTGGTGGCGTGGAAGCTGAAGACCTCGGCGTCGCCGAGGCTGCCCGCGGGCCGGCCGTCGACCGCGCAGCCGAGGGCGTGCGCGGCGTCGAAGAACAGGTGCAGGCCGTGCTCGTCGGCGACCTTCCGCAGCTGGTCGGCGGCGCAGGGGCGGCCCCAGAGGTGGACGCCGAGGACGGCCGAGGTGCGGGGTGTGACGGCGGCGGCCACCTGCTCGGGGTCGAGGTTGCCGGTGTCCGGGTCGATGTCGGCGAAGACCGGGGTGAGGCCGATCCAGCGCATCGCGTGCGGGGTGGCGGCGAACGTCATCGACGGCATGATCACTTCGCCGGTCAGGCCGGCGGCGTGCGCGAGGAGCTGGAGGCCCGCCGTGGCGTTGCAGGTGGCCACGGCGTGCCGGACCCCGGCGAGGCCGGCGACGCGCTGCTCGAACTCGCGGACGAGCGGGCCCCCGTTGGACAGCCACTGGCCGTCGAGGGCCCGGTCGAGCCGCTCGTAGAGCTTGGCGCGGTCGATGCGGTTGGGCCGCCCCACGAGGAGCGGCTGGTCGAAAGCGGCGGGGCCGCCGAAGAATGCGAGGTCGGATAAGGCGCTTTTCACGGATGTTCCCTCCGGGCCACCGTCACGAAATGATTCGCCGATCCGGGAATCCCGAACGAGGTCGCCGCGCTCCACCGTGACGTACGACGCGACGGTCGATTGTGGTGGTCGATTTCGGGGGGACTCTAATCCGCGCGCAACGGACCGACAAGAGCACACTGTGCGCTTCGGATGTGCTTCGGATCACATCCGCTCCCGAGGTATTCCATCGGCGACCCGAATGTGGTGATGCTTGACAGGATCCGGGAATCAGCGGAGCCGCCGGGAGGGCCGGGGCGCGCTCCGCGGAAGAGTACGTGCGAGAAGTCCCGTTCCTCTTCCCGTTTCCGTTCCGCTTCCGGTTCCCAGTCAGGAGTTCTCAGTGCGCCGCCCCCACGAGGGAACGACCGTTTCGCCCCCGGTACTCGACCTTGCCGCCCTGGGGCAGGACTTCGCGGCCGACCCCTACCCGACGTACGCCGGACTGCGTGCCGAGGGTCCGGCCCACCGGGTGCGCACCCCGGACGGGGACGAGGTGTGGCTGGTCGTCGGCTACGACCGGGCGCGGGCGGTCCTCACCGACCCGCGGTTCAGCAAGGACTGGCGGAACTCCACGACGCGCCCGACCGAGGTCGAGGCCCAGCTCACCCACAACATGCTGGAGTCCGACCCGCCGCGCCACACCCGGCTGCGCAAGCTGGTGGCCCGTGAGTTCACCATGCGCCGCGTCGAGTTGCTGCGCCCCCGCGTCGAGGAGATCGTCGACGGGCTCATGGACCGCATGCTGGCGGCCCCCGACGGGCGCGCCGATCTGATGGAGGCCCTGGCCTGGCCGCTGCCGATCACGGTGATCTCCGAACTCCTCGGCGTGCCCGAGCCGGAGCGCGCGGCCTTCCGCGACTGGACCGACGCCTTCGTCTTCCCGGGCGACCCCGCCGAGGCCCAGAGCGCCATGGCCGAGATGAGCCGCTATCTGTCCCGGCTCATCGACTCCAAGCGCGGAGGACGGGGTGAGGACCTGCTCAGCGCGCTCGTGCGGACCAGCGACGAGGACGGTTCCCGGCTGACCTCCGAGGAGCTGCTCGGGATGGCCCACATCCTGCTGGTCGCGGGGCACGAGACCACGGTCAACCTGATCGCCAACGGCATGCACGCGCTCCTCTCGCACCCGGACCAGCTGTCCGCCCTGCGCGCCGACATGACGCTCTTGGACGGCGCGGTGGAGGAGATGCTGCGCTACGAAGGCCCGGTGGAATCCGCGACCTACCGCTTCCCCGTCGAACCCGTCGACCTGGACGGAACGGTCATTCCGGCCGGCGACACGGTCCTCGTCGTCCTGGCCGACGCCCACCGCACACCGGAGCGCTTCCCCGACCCGCACCGCTTCGACATCCGCCGGGACACGAGCGGGCATCTCGCTTTCGGGCACGGCATCCACTTCTGCCTGGGGGCCCCGCTGGCCCGTATGGAGGCCCGGATCGCCGTCCGCGCGCTCCTCGAACGCTGCCCGGACCTCGCCCTGGACGTCTCCCCCGGCGAGCTCGTCTGGTACCCGAATCCGATGATCCGCGGCCTCAAGGCCCTGCCGATCCGCTGGCGGCGAAACCGGGAGGCGGGCAGGCGCACCGGCTGAAACCCGCGCGTCCCCCGTGGCCGGGCCGTCACGTACGGCCCGGCGGATCGGTCCCCTTTCGCCGTAACACGAGCTGGTTAGAGTGATCGGCGGACGACCGAAGGGTTCGGCGCCCGGACGAGGGGGACTTCCGCGATGAATCTGGTGGAACGCGACGGGGAGATAGCCCATCTGAGGGCCGTTCTTGACGCATCCGCCGCCGGTGACGGGACGCTGTTACTCGTCTCCGGACCGGCCGGCAGCGGGAAGACGGAGCTGCTGCGGTCGCTCCGGCGTCTGGCGGCCGAACGGGGCACACCCGTGTGGACGGTCCGTGCGCTGCCGGGCGACCGCGGCGTCCCGCTGGGGGTGCTCTGCCAGTTACTGCGCAGCGCCGAGCAGCACGGTGCCGACACGTCCACCGTCCGCGACCTGGTGGACGCCGCCTCGCGGCGGGCCGGGAACCGCACGGCCCCGGCCGACGCACCGCTCCGCGTCGACGAGACGCACCAGCTGCACGACTGGCTGCGCTCCGTCTCCCTCCGCACCCCGCTCCTCATCGCCGTCGACGACCTGACCCACGCCGACACCGCGTCCCTGAGGTTCCTTCTCCACTGCGCCGCCCACCACGAGCAGGGCGGCATCGGCTTCGTCCTCACCGAGCGCGCGTCGCAGCGCGCCGGGTACCGGGTGTTCCGCGCGGAGCTGCTCCGCCAGCCGCACTGCCGCAACATGTGGCTCTCCGGCCTTCCCCCCAGCGGGGTACGCCGGTTCCTCGCCCACCACTACGGCCCCGAGGCGGCCGAACGGCGAGCTCCCGCCTACCACGCGGCGACCGGCGGGAACCCACTGCTCCTCCGGGCGCTGACCCAGGACCGGCAGGCGGCCCGCACCACCCTCGGCACCGCCGGCGACGACGACCCCGTGTACGGCGACGCCTTCGCCCAGGCCGTCCTCGACTGCCTGCACCGCAGCGCCGACGGCACACTGGAGACCGCCCGCTGGCTCGCCGTCCTCGATCAGTCCGACCCGCTCCTCGTGGAGCGGCTCACCGATGCGACGGCCACCGCCGTCGAGCGCCACCTCCAGGAGCTCGCCGCCATCGGCCTCCTCGACGAGGACGGCACCCTGAGGCATCCCGCGATACGCGAGGCCGCCCTCCAGGACCTGCCGCCCGCGGACCGCACCGAGCTGCACCGGCGCGCCGCGGAGCAGCTGCACCGCGACGGCGCCGACGAGGACACCGTGGCCCGTCATCTGCTCGTCGGCGGCGCCCCCGACGCCCCCTGGGCGCTTCCCCTGCTCGAACGGGGCGCGCAGCAGGCCCTGTTCGACGACCGCCTCGACGACGCGTTCCGGATCCTCGAGTTCGCCGTGCGGTCCAGCACCGACAACACCCAGCTGGCCCGGCTCGCCCCGCATCTGGTCGCGGCCTCCTGGCGGATGAACCCGCACATGACGACCCGGGCCCTCGCGCTCTTCGACCGGCTCCTGGGCGGCGAACTGCCCCCCAGTCACCCGGTCATGGCGCTGATCCGCTGTCTCGTCTGGTACGGGCGGCTGCCCGAGGCCGCCGACGCACTGTCCCGGCTGCGGCCCGCCACGGACGCCGACGCCCTGGAACTGTCGCTCACCCGGATGTGGCTGGCGGCGCTGTGCCCTCCGCTCCTGGAGTCCCTGCCGCCGTCGCCCGAGCCGGAGCGGGGGCCCGTGCCGGTGCGGCTCGCGCCCCGGACGACCGCGCTCCAGGCGCAGGCGGGCGTCTTCCAGCGGGGCCCGGAGAACGCGTCCGTCGCGCAGGCCGAACAGATACTGCAGGGCTGCCGTCTGTCGGAGGAGACGTACGAGGCCCTGGAGACGGCCCTTCTGGTCCTCGTCCACGCCGACCGGCTCGACCGGGCGCTGTTCTGGTCGGACGCGCTGCTCGCCGAGGCCGCGGAGCGGCGGTCGCTGGGCTGGGAGGCGGTCTTCGCCGCGACCCGGGCGATGATCGCGATCCGCTGCGGGGACCTCCCGACGGCGCGGGAGCGGGCCGAGCTGGCGCTCTCCCACGCGGCGCCGGAGAGCTGGGGTCTGGCCGTGGGCGTGCCCCTCTCCGCGCTGCTGCTCGCGTGTACGGAGGCCGGCGAGTACGAGCAGGCGGAGCGGGTCCTGCGGCAGCCGGTGCCGGACGCGATGTTCGACTCGCGGCACGGCATGGAGTACATGCACGCCCGGGGCCGCTACTGGCTGGCGACGGGTCGGCTGCACGCGGCGCTCGGCGAGTTCATGCTGTGCGGGGAGATCCTGGGCAGCTGGAACCTGGACCAGCCCTCGATCGTGCCCTGGCGGACCTCGGCCGCCGAGGTGTACTTGCGGCTCGGCAACCGCCAGAAGGCCAGGGCGCTGGCCGAGGCCCAGCTCGCCCTGGTGCGGCCGGGGCGCTCCCGCACCCGGGGCCTCACCCTGCGGGTCCTCGCGGCGGCGGCGGACGGTCAGCAGGCGGAGCGGCTGCACGCCGAGGCGGTCGACATGCTGCACGACAGCGGCGACCGGCTCGAACACGCCCGTGCGCTGGCCGGGATGAGCCGCCACCAGCAGGCCCAGGGGGACAACTACCGGGCCCGGATGACCGCGCGGCTCGCCGGTGACATGGCGTGGGCCTGTGGCGCGTATCCGCTGGCCGAGGAGATCGTGCCGGGTCGCGGCGGTCGCCGGGCGAAGGCCGTGAGCCCCGACCTCGAACTGCCGGGCGGCCCGGACGTCGGCCTGCTGTCGGAGGCCGAGCGGCGGGTCGCGGCCCTCGCCGCCCGGGGGTTGACGAACCGCCAGATAGCGCGCCGGCTCTGTGTCACCGCGAGCACGGTCGAGCAACATCTGACGCGCGTCTACCGCAAGCTGAACGTGACCCGCCGGGCGGACCTCCCGGTGAGCCTCGCGCAGGACAAGTCCGTCACCGCGTGAGGCGTCCCGGGAGGCCGGGCGGCCTCCCGGGACGCCGGGGTCACACGGTGGTGTCGACCGGGGCGCCGATCGGCGCGTCGAGCGGCACGCCGAGCTGTGTGTCGCGCGGCACGCCGAGCTGCGTGTCGAGCTGTGTGTCGAGCGGCACGCCGAGCTGCGTGTCGAGCGGCCTGGAAGGGCCCCACGCCTCGCGGAGCGCGTCGCAGACCTCCCCGACGGTGGCCCCCGCCGCCAGGGCCTCCTTCATCGGCGGCATCAGGTCGTCGTCGCCGCCGGCCGCCGCCGTCACGGCCGCGAGCGTCCGGTGGACGCGGTCCCCGCAGCGCCAGGCCCGTAGCTTCGCCAGGCGTTCGGCCTGACGCTCCTCGATGCCCGGAGCGGCCCGGACCGGCTCGTACGGCTCCGGTCCCTCGACCGAGACGGTGGTCCACCGCGGCAGCTCGGCCCGGCAGTACCGGAACATGTCGGCCATCAGCCGCAGCGAGGGCGTCGGCGGGAAGACGTACCTCCCCCGCGCGTGGTGCTCCTCGGGCACGTCGTTGCGGATCGTGCCGGTCAGCGCGGTGGCGGGGATCCCCTGTTCCTCCGCGACGAGTTGGTAGAGCAGCAGCAGCAGCAGCGCGGCGGGGGCGTTGATCGCCATCGACGTCGTCACGGTGTCCAGCGGGATCCCCGCGAACAGCACCCGCATGTCGTCGATCGAGTCGATCGCGACCCCCGCCCTGCCGACCTCGCCCGAGGCGAGCGGCGTGTCCGAGTCGCAGCCCATCCGGGTCGGCAGGTCGAAGGCGACCGAGAGGCCCGTCGTGCCGTCGGCGATCAGCTGCTTGTACCGGGCGTTGCACCCCCGCGCGGTCCCGGCCCCGCCGTACGCGACGGGCGGGCCGGACCCGGCGTACGCGACGGGCGGGCCGGACTCCGTCGTCCGGCCCGCCTCCGTCGGCTCCGTCACAGGGCCCCGCTGAAGAGGGCGGGGGCGATCACCGCGGCCTCGGGGCCGTACGTGGCGACGAGCCGCTCGTGGAGTCCGTCCCGCGTGACCTCGTACGTCTGCGGGCCGATCGACTCCAGGGCGAAGGTGGCCATCGCGGCACCCGCCCGGGCGGCGTCGACGATCCCCAGGCCGGAGGCCAGGGCCGCCAGGAAGCCCGCGCGGAACGCGTCGCCGCCGCCGGTGGGGTCCGCGGCGTCCGTCGCGGGCACGGCCGCGCTCTCGATGCCCTGCCTGTCGGCCGTGTCGATGCGGCACCCCTTGGCGCCGAGCGTGGTGATCCAGGTCCCGACCCGGGCGAGCACCTCCGCCTCGGTCCAACCGGTCTTGCTCAGCAGCAGCGCCCGCTCGTACGCGTTCGTGAACAGCAGCTCGGCTCCGTCGACGAGCTCCCGGACGCTGTCGCCCTCCAGCCGGGCGAGCTGCTGCGAGGGGTCCGCGGCGCGGCGGAGGCCGAGCTCGCGGCAGACCCGGGTGTGGCGCACCATCGCCTCGGGGTCGTCCGCGCCGACGAGGACGAGGTCGAGCCCGCCGGGCTGCCGGGCCGCATCGCCCAGGTCGATGTCACGCGCCTCGGCCATCGCGCCGGCGTAGAACGAGGCGAGCTGGTTGCCGTCCTCGTCGGTGGTGCACATGAAGCGGGCGGTGTGCTGCCGGTCCGACACCCGTACGGCGTCGGTGTCGACGCCCGCGGCGCGGAGCAGCTCCCCGTACCCGTCGAAGTCCTTGCCGACGGCGCCGACGAGGACGGGGCGGCGGCCGAGCAGGCCGAGGCCGTACGCGATGTTGGCCGCGACGCCGCCGTGCCGGATGTCGAGGGTGTCGACGAGGAAGGACAGGGACACGTGGGCGAGCTGGTCCGGCAGGATCTGCTCGGCGAAGCGGCCCGGGAAGGTCATCAGATGGTCGGTGGCGATCGACCCGGTGACGGCTATGCGCATGTCAGACCCCTGCGGCCTTCTTCAGGGCGTCCACGCGGTCCGTGCGCTCCCAGGTGAAGTCCGGCAGCTCGCGGCCGAAGTGGCCGTAGGCGGCGGTCTGGGAGTAGATGGGGCGGAGGAGGTCGAGGTCGCGGATGATCGCGGCCGGGCGGAGGTC
Organism: Streptomyces sp. NPDC058650; assembly: GCF_042717315.1. NCBI lineage: Bacteria > Bacillati > Actinomycetota > Actinomycetes > Kitasatosporales > Streptomycetaceae > Streptomyces > Streptomyces sp. NPDC058650. The sequence continues at coordinate 87,861 of NZ_JBHXRL010000005.1, read as the reverse complement.
GAAGACCTCGCCGATGGCGTTCTCGATCTTCTCGGTGTCGACGGTGTTCGTGCCGAAGGTCTCGACGAAGAGGCCGACGGGCTCGGCCTTGCCGATCGCGTAGGCGACCTGGACCTCGCAGCGCGAGGCGAGGCCCGCGGCGACGACGTTCTTCGCGACCCAGCGCATCGCGTACGCGGCCGACCGGTCGACCTTCGACGGGTCCTTGCCGGAGAAGGCGCCGCCGCCGTGCCGGGCCATGCCGCCGTACGTGTCGATGATGATCTTGCGGCCGGTGAGGCCGGCGTCGCCCATCGGGCCACCGATCTCGAAACGCCCGGTCGGGTTCACCAGCAGCCGGTAGCCGTCGGTGTCGAGCTTGATGCCGTCCTCGACGAGCTGCGCGAGCACGTGCTCCACGACGAACTTCCGTACGTCGGGGGCGAGCAGCCCCTCCAGGTCGATGTCGGAGGCGTGCTGCGAGGACACCACGACCGTGTCGAGGCGGACCGCCCGGTCGCCGTCGTACTCGATGGTGACCTGGGTCTTGCCGTCGGGACGCAGGTACGGCACGGTGCCGTTCTTGCGGACCTCGGTGAGGCGGCGCGAGAGACGGTGCGCGAGGTGGATCGGCAGCGGCATCAGCTCGGGCGTCTCGTCCGAGGCGTAGCCGAACATCAGACCCTGGTCGCCGGCACCCTGCTTGTCCAGCTCGTCCTCGTCGTCCCTCTGGGAGGCACCCTCGACCCGCTTCTCGTACGCGGTGTCCACACCCTGCGCGATGTCCGGGGACTGCGACCCGATGGACACCGACACGCCGCACGAGGCGCCGTCGAAGCCCTTCTTCGAGGAGTCGTAACCGATCTCCAGGATCTTGCTCCGGACCAGGGCGGGGATGTCCGCCCACGCCTTGGTGGTCACCTCACCGGCGACGTGCACCAGGCCGGTGGTGATCAGCGTCTCGACGGCGACGCGCGAGGTGGGGTCCTCTCGCAGCAGTGCGTCGAGGATGGTGTCGCTGATCTGGTCAGCGATCTTGTCCGGGTGACCCTCGGTGACGGACTCCGAGGTGAACAGACGACGGGACACAATGCTCCCTGGGGTTGCAGCGGCTGCTGACTACACATGACGGACCGGAAGCGGACCGGCCGGCAGACGGCCGAACCGGATCACATTGAAACTGTCCCGCTCCGGACACCGCCAGTGATCCTGCCCCCTGAAAAGACCCGTGAATCCCCCTGCCCCACCCCCTATTGGTGCGCGCGGAGCGGAAACCGCGGGGCGACGCGACCACCCCCCCTACGTAGGGGCGTTGACGCCCCACCCTGTGGCTGATGAGGTCCCTGTGCTCCTGACCGACCCCCGCGGCCCCGGCCGCGCGCGACCCGTGGAGAGCGCCCCACATGCCCGACACCCGCACCACCGGCGAACCCGGCCGCACCCTGCCCCGGATCGCCACCGCCGCCGCGCTGGCCCTGGCCATCGGACTGCCCATGGCCCACCCGGCGGGCGCGGAACCGGCCGATCCGGCCCCGGCCCCGGCCCCCTCCTCGGGCACCGCCGTCACGCCCACCCCGCAGCAGCTCGCCCACCGCACCGACGCCGTCACCGTCACCTCCACCGTGACGCTGGTGACCGACCCGCGGACCGACCCGGCCGCCCTCGCGGTGGTCGAGAAGGCCCTGCGCGACGCGGGCGCCCGCACCCTCCAGCGCGCGACCGCCCCCGTCCGCGGCCAACTGACCGTCCACATCGGCGGACCACGGGAGAACCCCGCCACGGCCGGGGCCCTTTCCGCCCTCGGCGTCCCCGGCCCGGCCGGCCTGCCCGCCGACGGCTACGTCCTCGCCGCGGGCCGCGCGGCCGACGGCACGGAGCGGATCGCGCTCTCCGGCGTGGACGCCCGGGGCACGTACTACGCGGCCCAGTCCCTGCGCCAACTCCTGCCGCGCACCGCCCTGTCCGGGGCCCGCCTCCGGGGCGTGACCGTGCGGGACTGGCCGGCCGCCCCGGCGCGCGGCGTGGTCGAGGGCTTCTACGACACGCCGTGGACCCATGCCACCCGCCTCGACCAGCTCGACTACTACGGCGAGCACAAGCTCGACACCTACATCTACTCGCCGAAGGACGACCCGTACCTCCGGGCCAAGTGGCGCGAGCCCTACCCGGCCGCCGAGGTGACCCGGATCCGGGAGCTGTCCGACCGGGCCCGCGCACGGCACGTCGACTTCACCTACGCCGTCTCCCCCGGACTCTCCGTCTGCTACAGCGCGCCCGAGGAGGCCCAGGCGCTGATCGCCAAGCTGGAGAGCGTCTGGGACATCGGCGTCCGCTCGTTCTCCGTACCGCTGGACGACATCAGCTACACCACCTGGAACTGCGAGGCCGACAAGGAGCGGTTCGGCACGGGCGGCGGCGCCGCCGGCGAGGCCCAGGCCGTGTTCCTGAACCGGGTGAACGACGGCCTGCGCGCCGCCCATCCGGACGCCGCCCCGCTCCAGACGGTGCCGACGGAGTACTACGACCTCGAAGCGACGCCGTACAAGAAGGCGCTCGAGACGAAGCTGGCGCCCGGCGTGCTCGTCCAGTGGACCGGCACCGCGGGCATCGCCCCGGCCATCACCCGCGCCCAGGCGGCCGAGGCCAAGCGGCTCCTCGGCCACGACGTCCTGCTCTGGGACAACTTCCCGGTCAACGACTACGTCCCCGGCCGGCTGATGCTCGGCCCGCTGGAGGGCCGCGAGAAGGGCCTCCCCCAGGACCTCGCCGGCTACACCGCGAACCCGATGCCGCAGGCCGACGCCTCCAAGATCGGCCTGTTCACGGTCGCCGAGTACCTCTGGAACGACCGCGCCTACGACCCGAACACCGCCTGGACCGCCGCGCTCGCGGAGCGGGCGGGCGGCGACCGGCGCGTCCGGCAGGCGCTACGGACCTTCGCCGACGGCAGCTTCTTCTCCCGGATGACCGGCCGCCAGTCCCCCGAACTCGCCGCCGCCATCGCCCGCTTCCGGCACGCGGCGCCCGCCGACCGCCCCGCCGCCGCGGCCGTACTGGACGCCAAGCTCGCCGTCTTCGAGGGCGCCCCTGCCGTCCTCCGCGCCGACCTGCCCGACCGGCGCTTCGTCGAGCAGACCGGCCCCTGGCTGAACGCCGCGGAGGCCTGGGGCGCGGCGGCCCGCACCGCGCTCGCGCTGACCGGCGCCGTCCGCGACGGCGACACCGGTGAGGCCGCGCGGCTCCGCGCGCTGCTCCCCGGCCAGGTCGCGCACGCCCAGTCCTTCACGTACACCCACCTGTACGGGCTGAAGATCCCGGTGATCGTCGCGGACGGTGTCCTCGACGCCTTCGTCCTCGACGCCATCGCCGAGCACGACGTCTCCCTCGGCGTCACCCCCCGCCCCAAGGGCATCACCAACCTCGAAGCGGACCAGGAGAACCTGATCCCGCGCGCCGCCGACGGGGACGACGCCACGCACTTCCGCGGCCTCTGGGACCCCAAGCCCGGCGCCTGGGTCGGCCTCGACCTGCGGGCCGAGCGGGAGATCGGCACGGTGACGCTGGCGCTCGGCGCATCCGACCGGCCGCAGGGCCACCCCCGCCGCGGCGTGGTGGAACACTCCCTCGACGGCACGGCCTGGCAGCCGCTCGGCGAGCTGTCGGGCGGCCCCGACACCGTGCTCACGGCCCCGGCCGGGACGAGGGCGCGGTACGTCAGGCTGCGGACCACCGAGGCGCAGACCGGCCTGGAGACGTGGCTGACGGTGCGGGAGATCCGCGTCGGCTGACACGGGCACGCGGGTACGCCGAAGGGCCGGGGCGGCGGCACGCCCCGGCCCTCTCGTACATCAGTGAGTTCGTCAGTGAGTTCGTCAGCGAGTACGTCAGCGAGCTCTTGCCGCGATCAGATCGTCGACGCGTCGATGACGAAGCGGTAGCGGACGTCGCTCGCGAGGACCCGCTCGTACGCCTCGTTGATCCGCTCGGCGCCGATCACCTCGATCTCGGCGCCCAGGCCGTGCGCGGCGCAGAAGTCGAGCATCTCCTGCGTCTCGGCGATGCCGCCGATCATCGAACCGGCGAGGGTCTTGCGGCCGCCGATGAGGGAGAAGAGGTTGAGCGCGACGGGCTCCTCGGGCGCGCCGACGTTGACCAGGGCGCCGTCCGTCTTCACCAGGCTCAGGTAGGCGCCGAAGTCCAGCGGTGCGGAGACGGTGGAGATGATCAGGTCGAAGGTGCCGGCGAGCTTCGTGAAGGTCTCGGGGTCGCTCGTCGCGTAGTAGTGGTCGGCGCCCAGCTTGAGGCCGTCCTCCTGCTTCTTCAGTGACTGGCTGAGCACGGTCACCTCGGCGCCGAGCGCGTGGGCGATCTTGACGCCCATGTGACCGAGGCCGCCGAGGCCGACGATCGCGACCTTCTTGCCGGGGCCGGCCTGCCAGTGGGCGAGCGGCGAGTAGAGGGTGATGCCCGCGCAGAGCAGCGGCGCGGCCTCGTCGAGGGCGAGACCCTCGGGGATGCGCAGGGTGTAGTTCTCGTCGACGACGATGTGGGTGGAGTAGCCGCCGTAGGTCGGCTCGCCGTTCTTGTCGAGGGCGTTGTACGTGCCGGTCCCGCCCTGCGTGCAGTACTGCTCCAGGCCCTGCTTGCAGTAGTCGCACTCACGGCAGGAGTCGACGAAGCAGCCGACGCCGACCCGGTCGCCGACCCGGTGCTTCGTGACGCCCGAGCCGACCTCCGCGACGATGCCGGCGATCTCGTGGCCGGGGACCATCGGGAAGATGCCCTCGCCCCAGCCGTCGCGCGCCTGGTGGATGTCGGAGTGGCAGATGCCGGCGTACGCGATCTCGATGAGGACGTCGTGCTCGCCGACGGGGCGGCGCGGCACGGTGGTGCGCTCCAGCGGAGCGTTGGCGGCGGGTGCGGCGTAGGCGGGGACGGTGGTGCCGTTCGTGGTCATGGCGACCAGCCTGCCGGAACCCGCGGCACGTACCCAGGCCTCTGTCCTGCCTATGTCCAGCGTGCCTACCACTGGCAGGGACAGGAACACCCGTCCGCCCGGTCGCCCGACCTGGGATAATCGGGACGCATGGACCTCAGTGCCGAACTCAGCGAATTCCTGCGCTCGCGCCGGGCCCGGCTGAAGCCGGAGGACGTGGGGCTGCCGGAGTTCGGGCGCCACCGCCGGGTACCGGGGCTGCGCCGGGAGGAGCTCGCGCAGCTGGCCGGCGTCTCGGTCGCGTACTACACGCGTCTCGAACAGGGCAACGGCCGCAACGTGTCGATGGAGGTCCTGGACTCGATCGCGCGGGCGCTGCGGCTGAGCGACACGGAGCGGGCGCATCTGACGCATCTGGCGAAGCCGACGGTGAAGAAGCGGCAGCGGGCGGCGATCGCGCGTCCGCAGCGGGTCCGCCCGGGGCTCGGCCGGCTCCTCGACTCGATGGACGGGGTGCCCGCTCTCCTCCTGGGCCGCCGCCTCGACATCCTGGCCTGGAACCGGATGGCGCGGGCGCTGATGGGCGATTTCGCGACCTGGGAGCCGGAGGAGCGGAACCTGGCCCGGATGATCTTCCGCGATCCGAACGCGCGCGATCTGTACATCGACTGGGAGTGCAAGGCGGTCGAGGTCGTGAGCACGCTGCGGCTGTACGCGGGCTGCTACCCGGACGATCCGCTGCTGCTCGCGCTGGTGGGCGAGCTGTCGGTGAAGAGCGAGGAGTTCCGCTCGCTGTGGGCGGCGCACACGGTGGCCGACAAGGGGCACGGCACGAAGCGGCTGCGGCATCCGCTGGTGGGCGAGATGACCCTGTCGTACGAGTCGATGAAGGTGGCGGGCGACGATCCGGACCTGGTGCTCGTGACCTACCACGCGGAGCCGGGGACGGCCTCGGCGGACGCGCTGCGGCTGCTCGCGCAGTGGGGCGTGGACGAGCCCGCCGACGTACGGGAGTGAACGACGAGGCCCCCGACGTACGGGAGTGAACGACGAGGCCCCCTCCACCGGGAGGGGGCCTCGTCCGCGTACGCGTGCCGGGGGGATCAGGCCTCCGAGCCGGCCTTCCAGTCGGCCCAGCTCATGTTCCAGCCGTTGAGGCCGTTATCGGGGGCGATCGTCTTGTCCTTGGAGTTCTTGACGATCACGACGTCACCGACGATCGAGTGGTCGAAGAGCCAGGCGGCCTGCTGGTTCGGGTCGCCGGCGCCCTTGGCGTCGTTGAGGCCGACGCAGCCGTGGCTGGTGTTGGCCGAGCCGAAGATCGAGTCCGGTCCCCAGTAGTTGCCGTGGATGAACGTGCCCGACGTGGACAGGCGCATGGCGTGCGGCACGTCCTTGATGTCGTACTCGCCCTTGCCGTCGTCGTCGGTGAAGCCGACCGTGGCGCCGTTCATCCGGGTCTCCTTGAACTTCTCGGAGATCACCATCTGACCGTTGTAGGTCGGGTTCTCCGGGGAACCGGCGGAGATCGGGATGGTCTTGATCGTCTTGCCGTCCTGGGTGACCGTCATCGTCTTGGTGGCGACGTCGACGGTGGAGACCTGGTTGCGGCCGATCTTGAAGGTGACGGTCTTCTGCTGGACGCCGAAGACGCCGTCGGCGCCCTCGACGCCGTCGAGGTCCAGCTTCAGCGTGACGGTCGAGCCCTCGGTCCAGTACTTGTCCGGGCGGAAGTCGATGCGCTGGGAGTTGAACCAGTGCCCGACGACCTCCTGGCCGGAGCTGGAGGTGACGGTGATGCCGCCCTGGACGGCCGCCTTGTCGGTGATCGCCTTGTTGAAGGTGATCGAGACGGGCATGCCGACGCCGACGGTCGAGCCGTCCTCGGGGGTGAAGTTCCCGATGAAGCTGTTCGCCTTCGAGACCGTCGTGAAGGACGAGTTCTCGTGGGCCTCCAGGCCCTCCGCGTCCGTGGCGGTGGCGGCGATCTTGTAGACCGTGGCCCGCTCCAGCTGCTCGCTCGGCTTCCAGCTCAGTCCGTCGGCCGCTATCTCGCCCTTGACCTTGGTGCCCTCGGCGGACGTCATGATGACGTCGGTGAGCTTGCCCTCGGTGACGGTGACCTTGGCGTCGTTGTTGATGGACGCGTTCTGCGTACCGATCTTGGGAGCGATGACGATCTGCGCCTTGGAGGTCTTGGCCGCCTCCGCGGCCTCGTCGACCTGGGACTGTGACGGTGGCGTCGGGGAGCCGGCGGCGCTGCCGCCCTGGTCGCCGTCGTTGCACGCCGAGAGCACCAATACGCCGCCGAGCACCGCGGCCGCGACCGCCAGGCTCTTGCGGCGCTTGCCGTCCGTCATCACACGCATCTCCATCGTCGCCGAGTCCTGCCAACGCTTGCTTCGCTGCTTACCTAAATACCCATGACACCCCGTCCGGTTCCGGAACCGGACGGTTTGTGGGGAACACCACTGTTCGACACGCACGGGTGGTGCGTCCGGTTCCCGCGGGCATGCGAAAGGCCCCGGGACGGTGTCCCGAGGCCTGTGAACTGGTCGCTTTCCGGCCTTACGGCTGGTGCGCGCCCCTAACCCCGGTCGTCGTCCCCGTCTTCCTCGTCTTCCGCGTCCCCATCTTCCTCTCCGAGGTCCCACTCCAGGGCATCGGGGTCGTACACGACCTCCTCGGTGCTCCAGGAGGCCTGGACCATATCGATCCCGGGGATGTCGCGGATCAGTTCGAAGGGCTCGATGAGGTAGGCGAGGGCCTCGGCGCTGTCCTCGCGGGCGGCGGCGCGGGCCTGGACGCGCTCCTCCTCCGGCATGAACTCGTCGCTGTCGATCCGGCCCTCCGCGGCCTCGGTCAGCTCGGCGGGACCGTCGATCTCCAGGACCACATCGACCCGAAGCCGTACATAACGTGCTGTCTCAGAAGTACTCATGAGTCGGAGCGTAGGGGGCGGCGGGCTCCCGGCTTTCCCGCGACCCGCTGTGTTCATTAGCATCGGCGTACCGACCGATGCGCGGTTTCCGCAAGGGGGATCGAAATTTCCGTGTCCGCCGCCCGACGCCCACTCCTGACCGCCACCGCGGCGGGAACACTGCTGTGCGCCCTGTGGTTCGTACCGTCCGCCAACGCCACCGCCGAACAGGGCGGCGTACGGGTCGGGATCGGCATCGTCCAGGACGACCCCGCCGCGGGCGACGCCCGCCTCGCGGAGACGGGACGCCTGGACACGACGCCGTACCTGCTCGGCGGGACCGGCTTCCTGGGGGTCGGCGCGGGTTTCGTGGCGCTGGCGATGAAACGGCGGGGCAGGGCTTCCTAGCGAGGTGTCCCGCCCCCGGACATGACGGAGGGCCCGCCCCGGAATCCCCGGGGCGGGCCCTTCGCACTGCTCTCGATCCGCTCTCGACTACGCCAGCGGCCCGGTGACGGGCTCCACGGCGGCGACGAGCCTGCCCGCACTCACGAAGGCGTCGGCGGCAGCCAGGTCGGGCGCGAGGAACCGGTCCGGGCCGGGCCCCGCGACACCGGCCGCGCGCAGCGCGTCGATGGCGGCGCGGGAGGCGGGCGCCGGGGTGAGACCCTCGCGGAGCTCGATGCCCCGGGTCGCGGCGTACAGCTCGACCGCGATGATCCGGTTGAGGTTGCCGATCGCCGTGCGCAGCTTGCGGGCGGCGGACCAGCCCATGGAGACGTGGTCCTCCTGCATCGCGGAGGACGGGATGGAGTCGGCGGAGGCCGGGACGGCGAGCCGCTTCATCTCGCTGACCAGCGCGGCCTGCGTGTACTGGGCGATCATCAGGCCCGAGTCGACGCCGGCGTCCTCGGCGAGGAAGGGCGGCAGGCCGTGCGAGCGGTTCTTGTCGAGGAGCCGGTCGGTGCGGCGCTCGGCGATCGAGCCGAGGTCGGCGGCGGCGATCGCGAGGAAGTCGAGGACGTACGCCACGGGGGCGCCGTGGAAGTTGCCGTTGGAGCGGACCTGGCCGTCCGCCAGGACCACCGGGTTGTCGACGGCGGCGGCGAGCTCGCGCTCGGCGACGAGCCGGGCGTGGGCCATGGTGTCGCGGCCGGCACCGGCGACCTGCGGGGCGCAGCGCACCGAGTAGGCGTCCTGGACGCGGGGGGCCTCGCCCGCCTGGGCGTGGCCGGTGAGGCCGGAGCCCTTGAGGACGGCCAGCATGTTGGCGGCGGCGGCGGCCTGGCCGGGGTGCGGGCGGATGGCGTGCAGCTCGGGTTCGAGGACCTTCTCGGTGCCGAGGAGGGCTTCGAGGGAGAGCGCGGCGGTGATGTCGGCCGACTTGTAGAGCGTGTCGAGGTCGGCGAGGGCCATGATCAGCATGCCGAGCATGCCGTCGGTGCCGTTGAGGAGGGCGAGGCCCTCCTTCTCCTTGAGTTCGACGGGCGCGATGCCGTGCGCGGCGAGCAGCTCGCCGGCGGGCTTCAGGACACCTTCGGGGCCTTCCGCGTCCCCTTCGCCCATCAGGGCGAGGGCGCAGTGGGAGAGCGGGGCGAGGTCGCCGGAGCAGCCGAGGGAGCCGTACTCGTGGACGACGGGGGTGATCCCGGCGTTGAGGACGTCGGCCATGGTCTGCGCGACCTGGGGGCGGACGCCGGTGTGACCGGAGGCGACGGTCTTCAGCCGGAGGAACATCAGCGCGCGGACGACCTCGCGCTCGACGCGCGGGCCCATGCCGGCGGCGTGCGAGCGGACGATGTTGCGCTGGAGCTGGGCGCGGAGCTCGTGGCTGATGTGCCGGGTGGCGAGCGCGCCGAAGCCGGTGGAGACGCCGTAGACGGGTTCGGGCTTGGCGGCGAGCGCGTCGATCACGTCCCGGGCGGCGGCGAGGGCGCGCACGGCCTCGGTCGACAGCTCGACGCGGGCGCCGTGGCGGGCGACGTCGATGACGTCCTGCGGGGTCGTGCCGGACGTGCCGAGGACGACTGTCTGCATATCCATATTCAGCACCCTACGGATTGAAGACCGACCTGTCACTAGGTGATTTTGTCACCGGCTCGACACGGGACGACCCCTTACCGGGTGACGACCGTCGGGCCGGTGATCACCGGCGGGCTTCCAGTCTGCCGCCCAGAGCCGCCAACGGCGCAGGATGCGACGCCGGCGGGGGCGGCACTCGGGTCGGTGTGCGGCGAGGCCCACGGCCGCGGGCGCGGGAGGCGCCCCCGCCGACATCCGTCAGGAGCGGGCAGTCACCGCCTCAGGGACACCGCCGACCTCCCCGCGAACGGCCTCTACCGGGACGTGACGCGCGCACCCGGTGGCGACATCCACCGGTACGGGCTCGGGGTCGTCAGCCTCAGCGACGCCAAGCGGCTCACCGCACGCCTCCGCACCGCCCGGCCCACCCCGTGATGAAGTACCGCGTCGGCGACGTCGTGACCGACGCGCAGCGGTGCGTCCCAGCGGATACCTCTGGGAAGCGGCGGTCGAACATTGCTGGTCGGCAAGCCCCGAGGAACGCGCGAGCCTGACCCCGCGCGGGGCCGTGCGCATCATCAGCACCTCACCCGCGCGGCCCTCTTCCTGATCACGGTCGCCGGGGGAGGCTCTGGGGGTGGGCCTGCTTCGTGGGCTTCTGGTGGGGCCGCCCTCTTTCCGAGAGTGGCACCTTCCGCCGCCGCGTCAAGGGCGCCTTCGGCGTCGCTGCGCGATGGCCTGCGGCCACCCTTGACCCGGCGGCTCCAGGAGCGAAAGACCTCTCGGAGGGCGGCCGGGGGCGTGGCCACGCGGGGGCCCGGGCATCGCTCAGGCCGCGTAAGCGCCTGGCAGGCCGGTGGGGTGGGACTTGGCTAGCGGCGGGGGTGGGTGGGTCCGCTGGGGTGGGTTCGGGGTGCGCGGTCGTTGAATGGGGCAGTCGGGCTCGGCTTAGCGAGTCCCGGCCGGTGAGCAGTTGGGATTCAGGCCCCGCTGGTCTGTCCCGGTGGGTGATAGGGGCCCGGGGGGCGGTCGCGGCCGGTGGGTCCTTGGCTGGACGGGGTGGGGGGGCGGGCTGGCGGCGAGACGCGAGACATTCGTGCACTTTCTCCGCCCGATAAGAGTGATGTGCCCTCTTTGGGGGTTATTCCGGGGGCTGTTACTCGGAGTTACTGCGGGTTAGTCACCTCTCCACCCACCGGGAGTGAGTGACCAGCCGGGCCTGAATCCCGGCCGACCACCGACCGTCCGCCGCTTAGCCAAGCCCGGCTGCCCCATTCCACGGCCGCGCACCCCGAACCGGCCGAACAGACCCACCGGCCCCGGCCACTAACCCAGCCCCCACCCACCGGCCTCTCACCCGCTTACGCGGCCGAAGCGATGCCCGGGCCCCTGGCGTGACCCCGGCCCCCGGACCGCCCTCCGAGAGTTTTTGCGCGGCTTCCGTCGCCGGGTCAAGGGTGGCCGCAGGCCATCGCGCAGCGACGCCGAAGGCGCCCTTGACGCGGTGGCGGAAGGTGCCACTCTCGGAAAGAGGGCGGTCCCACCAGAAGCCCACGAAGCAGGCCCGCCCCCAGAGCCTCGCCCCGCCCCGAGCGCCCTCGTAGCGAGCAAGTGTGCGGATCGGCAGCCCACTTCACTCGTACGGGCGGTCTTCACTCTGCGTGTCGTTGCGGGCATATGCCGTGCGGTACGTTCGCAACAAAACGGCCCCCGTCGACGGCTGGAACCATCGACGAGGGCCTGAACCACTAGTGGAAAGCACTCCACCGTGATCTACCGCAACTTTATCGCGCCCTCGCGCGACTTCACCCAGCTCACCAACGCGATCATCCGCCATCCGCGCCTCAATTCCGACGCGACGCGCATTCTCAACTGGCAGCTTTCCCTCCCCCCGCACTCCCACCAGACCCTCTCCGAGACCGCCAAGCACGCCCGGATCGGGGCCTGTTCGTTCAACCAGGCGAAGCGGCAGCTCAAGGACGAGGGCTACGTCCACGAGCGGCGCGTGCAGGGGGAAGGGGGCCTCTGGGCCACCCAGCAGCTCGTCTCCAGCGAACCCCTGCGGGCCGAAGAGGCCGCCAAGATCTTCGGCAGCCTCCCCTTCCGCGCCGGGATCGAGCGGGTGTTTCCGCAGGTGGCTCCGGGTGCCGTGGTCCCGGCCGTCGGGCATCCGGTGAGTCCGCCGGCCGACGGTCATCCAGAGAAAGATCCTTGGGAAGACACCTCCATCCTTCCCCCCGAGCCCGAACCCGCGCCGGAGCCCGAACCCGAGCCGGAGCCGGAGCCCGTCGATGAGTCCGATGACGCCCAACTCGACGAAGCCCGCGCCCTCGTCGGCTCCCTCCCCCTCCTCTCCCCCGTCCTCCGGCACATCCCGCCCGGCATGCGCGACGAGCTCACACGGCTCACCGCCCGCTGGCTCGCCGCCGGGCACACCTCCACCGACGTCCACGAACACGTCCTGCGCGGCCTGCCCGGCGCCGGGACGCCCGTACACCGGCCCGGCGGCCTGGTGAGATACCTACTGCGCCACGTACCGCCCCTGCGCGCGACCCCGCCGGCCGGACCGCCCCGCCTCTCCCCACGGCTCGAAGGCGCGCAGGAGTGCGCGGGCAGACACACCCAGCCCATGCTGTTCCGGCCCGTCATCGAGGGTCAGACCCTGTGCCCGGAGTGCGCGGGTGCCCGGCAAGGCGCCGCGTCTCAGGGCTCCTGAGGCGGGCCCTCCGGCGGGGGCAGGCCCCCCTCACCGGCGTCTCCCTGTCGGGAGCAATGCTCCACAGCGCCAAGCCGGCCGGCGCGGACCTGTGTGGCAGCGACCTGGGCGCACTGGACCCGCTCACCGTCGGGGTGCGGGACTACGGGGCGAGCCCCGCGGCCTCACCCCCGCACAGCGCCTGCCCGTACAGCGTCGACAGTGCGCCGTCGATGGGGTGGGGCTGCGGGACCCCGGAGGAGTCCGGCTCGTTCCACCTCTGGAGGTTGACCGCGACGGACATCTGACGCTTGCCGTCGGCCCGGATCAGGGAGATCGTCCCGGCGCCCCAGACCGAGCCGTCGTGGCCCCAGAACGTGCCGCAGTCCTTGGTGACCTTGTGCAGGCCGAGCCCGTACTCGATCATCGATCCGTCCAGGGCGCGGACCGGGACCGTGCGCTGCATCTGCGCCAGCGACGACCGGCTGACGATCCTGCCGCCCAGCAGCTCGGCGTAGAAGCGGTTGAGATCCTCCGTGGTCGAGACGAGCGCGGCCCCCGTGCCCGTCCACGACATGTCGTAGACGCTGTAGTCGCGCGGCGGGTCGATCAGGCCGTAGAAGGCCTCGTACATCCGCGAGTGCGGTCCCTTGATGCGCGTGCCGGACGGGAAGCCGGTGTGCCGGAGGCCGGCGCGCTCGATGACGTTCCGGGTGATGTACTCCTCCGCCGGGGTGCCGGTCACCTCCTCCAGGAGCCGGCCGAGGAGCAGCCAGTTGGTGTTCGAGTACACCCCCGGGAGGGCCCCGGGCTCACCGGCGGGCGGTGCCGCGAGCCCCATTTCGATCAGCTCCTCCGGGCGGAACTTCCTGAACCGGTTGTCGTCGAGGCTCTCGGTCGAGACGTCCGGGAGGGAAGGGAACCCCGCGAGCGAGGGGAACGCGTAGGGGAGGTAGTCGGGGATGCCGCTGGTGTTGTCGAGCAGCATCCGGACCGTGATCCGCATGCCGCGCTCCCCCGGCACCAGCCGTGGGAGATAGCTGCCGATCGGCGCGTCGAGCCGGATCCGGCCCTGCTCGACCTGCTGCATGACGGCGGCGGCGGTGAAGGTCTTGGTGATGCTGCCGACGCGCTGCCGCATGTCCGCCGTGACGGGGCGGCCGGTCCTGACGTCGGCGACGCCCGAAGCGCCGCGCCAGGTCCGGCCGTTGTCGCGCACCTCGGCGAACACCCCGGGGACGCCGGCGCGGTGGACGTCGTTGAGGGCGGACTTCAGCGCCACACGATCGAGGCCGGGGGCGGGGGCGGGACCGGGGGCGGGAACCGCCGCCACCGTGCCCGTACAAGCGACCAGCGCGGCCACGGTCCCGCACAACACCGTTCGGAGCTTCATGACATGTGTCCTTTCACTGTCCATCGATGAGTGGTGTCGACGCCCACGGCTCACTCGGCCAGCCCGCGGCGCAGGGCCGCCCCGAGTTCGGCGATCTGCCGCTGCGAGACCTCGGCGGAGAGGATCGCCTGCGATCCGTGGAAGGTGCCGGGCCACTGGTGGAGTTCGACCGGCACACGGGCTCGCATCAGACGCAGCGCGTGGGCGATGCCCTCGTCGCGGTTCGGACAGAACTCCGCGGTGGCGATGTACGCCGGCGGCAGGCCGGACAGATCGTCGGCGCGGGCGGGCGCGGCGTACGGGCCGGCCGGCCGGCCCCCCAGGTAGTGCCGCCACGACGCGGCGACCGTGGCGCTGTTGATCCAGGGCGTGTCGGTGAAGTGCACCGACGACCACGTCTCCTGACGGTCGTCGAGGCTCGGCTGGTTGAGCAGTTGGAACCGGATCGCGGGCCCCCGCTCGTCCCGCGCCCGCAGGGCCAGCGCGGCCGCGAGGTTCGCCCCGGCGCTGTGACCGCCGACCGCGATCCGCGCCGGGTCGGTGCCGAGTTCGTCCGCGTGCCCGGCCGCCCAGGCGAGTACGGCGTAGGCGTCGTCCAGGGCCGCCGGGAACGGGTCCTCGGGCGCCAGGCGGTACCCCACCGAGATGACCACCGCCCCGGAGAGGTCGGCGACCCGGGCGGCCCACGGATGCTCTGTGTCGAGGTCGCCGAAGACCCCGCCGCCGCCGTGCAGCCAGACGACGGCGCCCTGCGCCCGGTGCGGGCGGTAGACCCGTACCGGCACGTCCGGTTCGGCGGGCACCGTGTGGTCCTCGACGTCCATGCGCGAGGTGTCCGGGGCGGGCGCGGCGGCGGCGCGGGCGGCGAAGTCCGCGCGCCCCGCGACCGGGTCGCTCATGTCCATGACCGGGAGGAACGGGAGGAACGGTTCGAGTTCGGGATCCATGACGACCATCCTGGGCGGCGCCCCCCGGGGAGGTCATCCGACGTCCGTCGCGCATCCCGCCCAGAAGTCGCGCCGATCGGCGGGCACTTCCCCTGCCACCCCCGCCTATCCTTCCGGCATGGAGGCATTGGCCGTACGGCTGTCGGGACTGGATCCGCACGTCGGCGGCGCGATCCGCATCATCGCGTTCTACGACACGCTGATGCGCCGGCGCGTGGATCTGGCGGCGCTCGCCCGGGCCTCCGCGGGCCTGGCCGAGTGCGCGGCCGGGATCCGGCTCCACGGCACGGGCCAGGTGATCCGTCTCGCGCCCGATGGCAGGCCGCCGGCCGGCCCGCCGGAGCCCGCGTCCTCCACGACGCCGATCACCCTCGACGAGGAGGAGATCGGCACGGTGTGGCTGGAACGCCACGGTCCCCCGAACCCGCTCGACGACGTGCTCCTCGACCGGCTGGCCATCGCCGCCGCCGGGGTCGTCGAGCGCCACGGCCCGGCGCGCACCACCATGGCCGATCCCGCACTCGTCGAACTGGTCATCGGCTCCGACACGGACGAGGCGGCCAGAGCCCGGGCGTTACGGCTCCTGGGGTTCGCCGCCGACGTGCCGGTCCACGTCGTCGCCGTCCGCACGCGGCTCCCGCTCGACCGGCTCGGCGGCCTGCTCTGCCCGGCCCGCCCGGTGAAGGCGGCACCGCTCGCCGACGTGGGCGTCATCCTGGCCACGGCCCTCGACCCGTCCCGGCTTCCGGCGGACGTCCGCGCGGGCATCGGCGACGCGGGAAGCCCCGACCGGTCCTGGCGGCAGGCCCGCACCGCCCTCCGCTTCACCACCGCACGCGAACCCGTCGTCCGCTACCCGGACCTGGGCGCGCTGGCCCTCCTGGCCGAGGTCCCCCCGGGTATCGCGCGGGACAACGCCGACGTGGCCGCCGTCGCCCGGCTCGCCGGCAGCCCGGAGGATCTGGAGACCCTGGACACCTACTGCGCCACCGGCTCCCTGCGCAGGGCCGCCGACCTCCTCCACCTGCACCACAGCAGCATCGCCCGCCGGCTCGAACAGATCTCGAAGACCCTGGGCATCGACGTCACCGGCCCCACGGGCCTGACCCGGGCCAGGCTCGCCCTCACCGCGTGGCGGCTGCTCGGCGACTGAGCGGACGGGGGACCTACCGGCCGCCGCCACCGCCGCCGCCGCAGGACACGCGCAGTGCCGTGAGGGCCTCCCAGGCCGCTCCGTCGGCGAACGACCGCTCCGGGGCGCTCCGGCCCGGGGCGAACAGGGCGTAGTGCCGGGCGAGGTAGGAGAGGTCGCCCCACGGCTCGCGCTCATGCGCGCGGGCGAGCGTCCGGCCGCACCGGGTGCAGACGATCCAGGGGACGACGAGAAGCGCGCCGGCCCCGTCGGAGGGACCGGAAGGACCGGCAGAACCGGCGGAACCGGCAGGACCGGGCAGCGGGAGACCGTCGGCGGGGTCCACGAGCCTCAGCGCGTCGTCGCCCCGGCGGCCACCCTCGGCGTACGGGAGTCGCCCGAGGCCGGGCTCGACCGCCTCCCGTACGCCCCACTCCTCGGCCGTCACGGCGATCTCGGCCCGCGTGGTGCCGCCGATCGGCACCCGGTGCTCCAGGAGGGCCGCGACCAGCAGGCCGAGCCCGGCCTCCTGCTCGCCGATGTCCCAGCAGTCCCTGAACTCCCGCGCCTCGGCGGGCGGCAGGAGCGCGGCGAACCCGTGCCAGCGGGCGACGTCGTCGATCACCCGGCCGAGGCTACCGCCCGCCGGGGCGTACCGGTCAGGGCTCCTGCGGCGGGCTCTCCGGCAGCGCATCCGACAGCTCATCCGACTGCGGCTCGGACACCGAACCAGGCACGGGATCCGGCACCGAACCCGGCGCTGGATCCGGCACCGAACCCGGCGCTGGATCCGGCAGCGGCGAGCTCTCCGGCAGCGGCTGCTCCACCGGTGGCGCGTCCCGGAAGCGGCGGCGGTCGCGGGCGCCGGGCGGGGCGTCGGCGAGGCGGATGACCGTGCCGTCCCGGCCCGCCACGACCGGCTTCGCCGAGCGCGCGGCCTTCGCCTGGTACTGGGCGGCGTCCGCGAGCCGGAAGAGGCGGCGCGCCGACCTGAGCGGCCCGATGGGGTCGCCCGTGGACGCCACCCCGCAGGCCACGCCCTCGCCGAGTTCCAGCTCCGCCGCCCGTACGCAGAGCTCCTCGGCGACGGCGACCACCTCGTCCGCCGTCGGGCCGACCGTGAGGAGGCAGAACTCGTCGCCGCCGAGGCGGGCCGCGAGTGCCCCGGGGAGCCGGGCCCCGCAGCGGGAGAGCACGGAGCCGAAGCGTTCGAGAAGCCGGTCGCCGACGGCGTGGCCGTGGGTGTCGTTGACCCGCTTGAGGCCGTTGAGGTCGCAGACCAGCAGGCTCACGACGGAGCCGTCGACCCGGTAGCGCTCGATGGCCTCGTCCAGGCGGGTGTCGACGGCCCGGCGGTTGGCGAGCCCGGTGAGCGGATCGGTGAAGGCCAGCTTGCGGACCTCCTCCAGGCGTTCGGCCTGGGCGATGCCGGCCGCGACGACCGCCGCGAGGACGGTCGCGAAGTCGGCGTCCTCGCGGGTGAAAGGTTTCGCCTCGGGCGGGCGGGCGACGTACAGCTCGCCCCAGGCCCGCCCGTGCAGCACGATCGGGGCGACCACGCAGCAGCCCCGTCCGCGCTTGCGCAGACCCGTCACGCGGCCGGTCGGGACCCGGTCGCCGGCGGTCTCCACCCAGGCGTCCGGCTCGCCGCCGCCCGCCCATTGCTCGTGCAGGAACTCGGTGATCTCGGGGAACTGGTGCACCGGATACGTCTCCGAGTCCGGGAACTCCTCCTCGCCCACGGCCCGCTCCCCGGCGTTGACCAGGACCTTCAGCCGGCCGAGGTCCCGCTCCCAGACGGAGAGGGCCGCGAAGGTCCCGTCGAGCCCGTCGCAGGACCCGAGCGCCGCCGCCCGCCAGAACTCGCGTGGAGTGTGCGCCGCCGCCATCCCCTGCGCCAGCGCCACTACGGCCCGCAGCCGCACATCCTCACCCATTCCTCCAGCTTAGGGAGTATTAGTCCGTTTTCCCTCGCGAGACGTCACGGAAAGTGACATGAAGTGAAAATCCGGACGACCGACTCCCCGCGGTCCGCTCGCTCACTCCCCCGGCCACTCCGGCTTCCGCTTCTCGTTGAAGGCCGCCACGCCCTCCGCCCGGTCCCCCGAGAACGCCACCGAACGCCACGCCGCGTCCTCGACCTCCAGGCCCGCCCGCAGGTCCAGGCCCTGACCGAGCCGCATGGCCTTCTTGGCGGCGCGCAGCCCCACCGGCGAGTTGGCCGCGATCCGCCCGGCCAGCTCCAGGGCGGCCGTCCGCGCGTCCTCCCCCAGGAGGTCGACGAGCCCCAGCTCACGGGCCTCCGCCGCCTCCACGCGGCGGGCCGTGAAGACCAGCTCGGCGGCGCGCGCGGCGCCCACCCGGCGCGGGAGCAGCTGCGTACCGCCGCCGCCGGGGATGACGCCCACGGAGACCTCGGGGAGGCCGACGACGGCGGTCGCGTCGGCCACGATCACGTCGCAGGCGAGCGCCAGCTCGAAGCCGCCGCCGAGGGCGAAACCGTGCACGGCGGCGACGGTCGGCATCGGCAGTTCGAGGACGCCGGTGTAGGCGGCGCGGGCGGTCGGGCGCTGACGGACGAGCTCGGCGTCGGTGAAGGAGTTGCGCTCCTTGAGGTCGGCGCCGACGCAGAAGGCCCGGTCGTTCGAGGAGGTGAGGACGGTGACGCGGACGGAGGCGTCGGCGGCGAGCGCCGCGCAGGCCGCGCCGAGGGAGCGGGCCATCTCGGAGGAGACCGCGTTCATCGCCTTGGGCCGGTCGAGGACGAGCTCGGCGACATGCCCGCTCCCGTCCTTCCGGACCACCACGAACTCACCAAAACGCTGCTCGGACATGTGCCGCACACCCTCCCGACGGACCCGGGCCCGTTAACGACGGTTAACGGGCGTTCACCCGAGATCCTAGGTGGGGCGGCGGGTCAGGAGCCAGGGCTCCACGACGCCGAGGCCGCGCACCGGCCGCTGCCACATCGGCTGGAGCGCGAAGCGGTACGTGGCGGGCTTCCGGCCCTCCTTCTCCGCGAGGGCCGCCTCCTCGGCCGCCTCCGTCTCCGAGACGGGCGCGTCCCCGGTCCTGGACAGCTCCGCCGCGAGCGCGCCGTCGACGAGCACGGCGTCCTTGGGAGCTATCGAGGTGAGGCGGCTGGCGAGGTTCACGGTCGTGCCGAAGACGTCGCCCATGCGGGTCGTCACCGTGCCGAAGGCGATGCCGACGCGCAGGGCGGGCATGGTCTCGTCGTGGCCGAGGGTCTCGATGAGCCGGAGCGCGATCTCGGCGGCCGTGCCGGGGTCGTCGGCGCAGTAGAGCACCTCGTCGCCGAGGGTCTTGATGAGCCGGCCGCCGTGTGCGGCGACGAGGTCGGCGCAGGTGGTCTCGAAGGCCTCGACGAGTTCGCCGAGCTCCTCCTCCTCCAGGCGGCGGGTGAGCCGGGTGAAGCCGACGAGGTCCGCGAAGCCGACCGCGAGCCGCCGGTCGACCATCTCCTCGTCGTCGGCGGCCTGCACGACCCGGCCGGTGGCGGCGGCGAGCTGCCTCCGCCACACGTAGATCAGGAACTCCTCCAGCTCGGGCAGGAGCAGCTCGACGAGGGGATACGTCACCTCGGTGCGGGTCATACCGGGCTCGGGGGGCTCGGTGAGGCCCTCCAGGAAGGAGTCGATCTGCCACTCGGCGAGCCGGGCGGTGGTCTGTCCGGTGGAACGGGCGACCTGTACGGCCATGGGCTCGCTGAGCAGCCCGGCCTCGACGAGACCGGCGAGGCGACGCAGCGCGAGGACGTCGGCCTCGGTGAGCGCCTTGGCCTGGCCGATGTCGGCGAAGCCCATCGCGCGCCAGAAGCGGGAGGCGAGCTCCATGGAGACACCGGCGGTGCGGGCGGCCTGGAACGGGGTGTAGCGGCGGTCGGCGCCGAGGATCAGCTGTTCCAGCCGGATCGCGAGGGGGTCGTCGCTCGGCTCGGCCGTGTGGTCGACCTCGTGATGGGGCGTGGGGTACGTGGGCGGTTCGGGTGCGGGGTACGCGGGTGGCTCGGATTCGCCGCCCGCGTTCGCGTCGTCGACGGTCACCGGCCGCCTCCTGCCCGTTCCCTGCCCACTTGTCCTGCCGATCTGTCGCCTGGATCGCGCTCCACGATACGGCAGGTGTGGAATGGCTCACGCCTGAACGGCGAGCCATTCCGTCCCGTGAACCGATGTCCGGCCCGTCGCCGCCCTTCCCGCGCCGTCAGGCGGGTGTCCGCAGGTGGACGATGTCGCCCGCGCCGACGGCCTCCGTGCCGCCGCCTTCCGTGGCGACGACGAGGCGCCCGTCGCCGTCCAGGGCGACCGCCTCGCCCTCCAGCATCCGCTCGCCGGGCAGGTCGGCCCGCACGCGGCGGCCGAGGGTCGCGCAGCCGGCCGCGTAGGCCGCCTGGAGGCCCGAGACCTGGGGGTCGCCGTCGGCCCGCACCCAGTCCCCGTACCACTGGGCGAGGGAGCGCAGGACGGCCCGCAGGAGGGTGTCGCGGTCGGTGGAGACGGCGTCGGCGAGGAGGAGGGAGCCGGCCCCCGGGACGGGCAGCTCCTCTTCACGGAGCGTGACGTTGATGCCGAGGCCGACGACGATGGCGTCCTCGCCGGCGCGCTCGGCGAGGATGCCGCCGGCCTTGCGCTCCTCGCCTCCGACGGAAACCAGCAGGTCGTTCGGCCACTTGAGGGACATGTCGGTCCCGGCGGACTTCGCGAGGCCCGTCGCGGCGGCCACCCCGGTGAGCAGCGGGAGCCAGCCCCACCGGTGCACCGGCACGTCCGGCTTGAGGAGCACGGAGAGGAAGAGCCCGGACCGGGCGGGCGCCGTCCAGCTGCGGTCGAGGCGCCCGCGCCCCGAGGTCTGCTCCTCGGCGACGAGCACCGCGCCCTCGGGCAGCTCGTCGGCGCGGGCGGCGAGGTCGCTGTTGGTGGAGCCGGTGGTGGTGACCACGTCGAGCGAGGTCCACAGACCGCCGGGCTGCACGAGCGCGCGACGCAGGGCGGGGGCGTTCAGCGGGGGTCGGTCGAGGTCGGACCAGGGCCGTCCTGAACCGTGAGAGGTCGTCATGCAAGCCAGACTAGGTGTGGCAAACACCGCAGTGCCGAACCGTATCGGCGTCGATACGCTACGGGTCAGTAGCTCAGCAGTAGCCCATTCGTAGTCAACGAACCCCCCGTGACCAGGCAGGGAGCCGTATCCCGATGTCCGAGCCGGCAGAGCAGCACGAGATCGACATTCACACGACCGCAGGCAAGATCGCGGACCTCAAGCGCCGTATCGACGAGGCCACGCACGCCGGCTCGGAGCGCGCGGTGGAGAAGCAGCACGCGAAGGGCAAGCTGACCGCGCGCGAACGGATCGCCCTGCTCCTCGACGAAGGGTCGTTCGTCGAGCTGGACGAGCTGGCCCGGCACCGGTCGACCAACTTCGGTCTGGAGAAGAACCGTCCGTACGGAGACGGTGTCGTCACCGGCTTCGGCACGGTCGACGGGCGCCCGGTGGCCGTGTTCTCGCAGGACTTCACCGTCTTCGGCGGTGCGCTCGGCGAGACGTACGGCCAGAAGATCATCAAGGTGATGGACTTCGCGCTGAAGACGGGCTGCCCGGTCATCGGCATCAACGACTCCGGTGGCGCCCGCATCCAGGAGGGTGTGAGCGCGCTCGGCATGTACGGCGAGATCTTCCGCCGCAACACCCACGCGTCCGGGGTGATCCCGCAGATCTCCCTGGTCGTCGGCCCGTGCGCGGGCGGCGCGGTGTACTCCCCCGCGATCACCGACTTCACGGTGATGGTGGACCAGACCTCGCACATGTTCATCACGGGCCCCGACGTCATCAAGACGGTGACGGGCGAGGACGTGGGCTTCGAGGAGCTGGGCGGTGCCCGGACGCACAACGCGACCTCGGGCGTGGCCCACCACATGGCGGGGGACGAGAAGGACGCCATCGAGTACGTGAAGTCCCTGCTGTCCTACCTGCCGTCGAACAACCTCTCGGAGGCACCGGCCTTCCCCGAGGTCGCCGACACGGAGGTGACGGACGAGGACCGCGAGCTCGACACGCTGATCCCGGACTCGGCCAACCAGCCGTACGACATGCACAAGGTCATCGAGCACGTCCTCGACGACGGCGAGTTCCTGGAGACGCAGGCGCTGTTCGCGCCGAACATCCTGACCGGCTTCGGCCGCGTCGAGGGCTTCCCCGTCGGTGTCGTCGCCAACCAGCCGATGCAGTTCGCCGGCTGCCTCGACATCAACGCCTCGGAGAAGGCCGCGCGGTTCGTCCGGACGTGCGACGCCTTCAACATCCCGGTGCTGACGTTCGTCGACGTGCCCGGCTTCCTGCCGGGTGTGGACCAGGAGTACGGCGGCATCATTCGGCGCGGCGCGAAGCTGATCTACGCGTACGCGGAGGCCACGGTCCCGCTGATCACGGTCATCACGCGGAAGGCCTTCGGCGGCGCGTACGACGTCATGGGCTCCAAGCACCTGGGCGCCGACCTGAACCTGGCGTGGCCGACCGCGCAGATCGCGGTCATGGGCGCGCAGGGCGCGGTGAACATCCTGCACCGCCGCACCATCGCAGCCGCCGAGGACCAGGAAACCGAGCGGGCGCGGCTCATGCAGGAGTACGAGGACGCCCTGCTCAACCCGTACACGGCGGCCGAGCGCGGCTACATCGACGGCGTGGTCATGCCGTCGGACACGCGCCCGCAGGTCGTGAAGGGGCTGCGCCAGCTGCGGACGAAGCGTGAGTCCCTTCCCCCGAAGAAGCACGGCAACATCCCCCTGTAGGCCGCGTACGAGCGCTGAAGGAGCCGTTGTGATCAAGGTCGTACGAGGAAACCCGACGCCCGAGGAGCTGGCCGCCGCACTGGCGGTGGTCCAGGCCCGGGCCGCGGCCACGGCGGCGGCGTCCGCCGAGGGCGGCGGCCCGGCGATACCGGAGGGCTGGTCGGATCCGTCCCGGATCGCGCGGACGGTACGTCACCGGCCGGGCCCGCGGGCCTGGGCCAGGTCGTACTGGCCCGTGTAGCAGTCGTCGCCCCGTGGCGAAAGGCCGGACCCCGTGTGCGGGGGGTCCGGCCTTTCGTGTGCCGCCATGCCTCACGTGCGGCGGAGGAAGACGCCGACGAGTACGGCTCCGACGGCGACGATCGCGGCATTGACGAGGACCGCGAGGCCGATGCCGTCGAGGAGCACGGGCGCGGTGACGACGACGGCGCTCATGATCGGCGTGCCCATGGTGATGCCGATCTGCTGGGTCATGGTCGCGAGCCCGGTCGCCATGCCCTGCTCGCCGTCGGGGATGCCCGAGGTGGCGGTGACCATGAAGCCGACGATCGCGAGCATGTTGCCGACGCCGCCGGCGAAGGTCGCGGCGAGCAGCAGTCCGAGGCTGCCGCGGTCGTCGCCGAGCCCGTACAGGGCGAGGGTGGCGGCGGCCTGGAGGAGTCCGCCGGCGACGAGGGCGGAGCGGGCGCCGAAGCGGCCGATGAAGCGGGAGGCGAGGACGCCGCCGAGGACCGTGCCGGCGCCGAGGACGCCGAAGGACAGCCCGGCGGCGAGCGGCGAGAAGCCCAGGACGTCCTGGAGGTACAGGGTCATGAGGAAGACCAGCGAGGTCTCGGTGACGAAGGCGACGAGCCCGGCGAGGTTGCCCCAGACGACGGTGCGGCGCTTCAGGACGTGGACGGGGACGAGCGGTGAGGCGGCCCGTCGTTCGACGAGGACGAAGGCGACGAGGAGGGCGGCGCCCGCGGCGAGGGCGGTGAGCGCGGTGGGGTCGGTCCAGCCGTGTTCGCCGGCGACCGTGAGGCCGTAGACGAGGGCGAGGAGTCCGCCGGTGACGGTGACCGCGCCGGGGACGTCGAGGCGGGGGCGGACGGCGGGGCGGCTCTCGCGGATGACGGCGGGGGCGACGAGGAGGACGGCGAGGGCCACCGGCACGTTGACGAAGAACGCCCACCGCCAGGAGAGCAGGTCGGTGAGGACGCCGCCGAGGATCGCGCCGGTGGTGAAGCCCGCGGACATGAGGGCGCCGTTGAGGCCGAGCGCCTTGGCGCGCAGCGGGCCCTCCGGGAAGGAGGCGGTGAGCAGGGAGAGCCCGGCGGGGGTGACGGCGGCGGTGGCGAGGCCCTGGGCGACGCGGGCGGCCATGAGCATCTCGGGGCCGGTGGCGAGTCCGCCGACGAGGGAGGAGACGCCGAGGAGCGCCATGCCGCCGAGGAAGAGGCGGCGGCGGCCGACGAGGTCGGCGACGCGCCCGAAGAGGAGGGTGAAGCCGGCGGCGGCGAGGGCGAAGGCGGTGGCGATCCACTGGAGGCCTCCGAGGCTGAAGCCGAGTCCCTGGCCGATGACGGGGAGCGCGACGTTCAGGATCGAGAAGTCGACGGCGAGCATGAACTGGGCGAGGAGGAGGACGACGAGGACGAGCCGCATCCGGCCGGTCATCCGGGTTTCGGCGCGTTCCGTGGGCGTGGGGAGATCCAGGGCGACCATGACGCACGACCCCTTAATGGGAGAGTGGTTCCGTTAAGATGTCCCGTACCGTAGCAGAGTCGAAGGCCTTAATGGAACAGGAGACCCGTTTGACTGAGAGCCGACCGGCCACGCCCGGCACCCTGCGTCCCGGCGGCCGCACCGCGAAGGTGCGCGAGGCCGTCCTCGACGCCACCCGGGACGCCCTCGCGGACGCCGGTTTCCACGCCCTGAACATGGACCGGATCGCCGCCGGCGCGGGCGTCGGCAAGACCACCGTCTACCGCCGCTGGGGCTCCCCCGTCGGCCTCGTCACCGACCTCCTGCACGACATGGCGGAACAGTCCCTGCCCGCCGCCGACACCGGCGGCCTCGCGGGCGACCTGCGGGCCAACGCCGAACTCGTACGGGACACCCTGACCGACCCCCGGATGGGCGCCGTCTTCCGCGCGGTCATCGCCGCGGCGGCCTGCGACGAGGAGTGCGCCCGCGCGCTCGCCGGCTTCTACCGGACCCGACTCGCCGAATGGGCCCCGGTCGTCGCCAGGGGCGCGGCGCGCGGCGAGATCCCCGCGGACACGGACCCGGTGGAACTGCTCCGCGCCGTCTCCGCGCCGCTCTACTACCGCTTCGCCGTCACCCACGAGGAGCTCACCGGGGACGTGGCCGAACGGGCCGCGGAGGCGGCGCTCGCGGCCGCGCGCGCCGGGGTGTTCCACGCCCCCTAGGGGGCGGGGGCGCCACGAATAGTCCTTCGGTACGGGGGCGCTTGAGTATCCGTACTCAGGCGCCCCGCGCGCCCCACCCGGAGGATCGGAGCATGCTGTGGTCCGACCCGAAGAACGAGCCGCCGAGGTTCATGCGCGAGATGCAGGCGATGCTCCGCCGCGCGGGCGTCGTCCTCGCGCTGGCGATGGTGGTGGAGATGATCGTGGTCAGCGCGAAGTGAGCACGGCACTGACTACGCTGACCCCATGACTGCTGAACAGCGCCGTGTCGTCCTCGCCTCCGCATCCCCCGCCCGGCTCGGGCTGCTCCGGCAGGCCGGACTCGCCCCCGAGGTGATCGTGAGCGGCGTCGACGAGGACAAGGTCCACGCCCCGACCCCGGCCGAGCTCGCGCTCGCCCTCGCGGAGGCCAAGGCCGCCCATGTGGCCGCCCGGCCCGAGGTGTTCGGCGCGCTCGTCATCGGCTGCGACTCGGTCCTGGAGCTCGACAAGCAGGCCCTCGGCAAGCCGGCCGACGCCGAGGAGGCCACCGCCCGCTGGAAGGCGATGCGCGGCCGGGTCGGCATCCTCCAGACCGGTCACTGCGTGTACGACACGGCCGCGAAGCGCTACGAGTCGGCGACGGCCTCCACCGTCGTCCGGTTCGGCGAGCCGACGGACGCGGAGATCGCCGCGTACGTGGCGAGCGGCGAACCGCTGCACGTGGCGGGCGCGTTCACCCTGGACGGGCGCTCGGCGCCGTTCATCGACGGCATCGACGGGGACCCGGGCAATGTGATCGGTCTGTCGCTGCCGCTGCTGCGCACGCTGCTGAAGAAGCTGGACGTCGAGATCACCGACCTCTGGACCTGAGGGCTCGGCCGGCGGCCGGGTGGTCAGGCGGTGGCCGGCGCCTCCTCGGGGGCGCCGACACCCTCCCCGCCCCCGTCTCCGTACGCCTTCCCGTACGCCACCAGGGTGAGGACGACGAGTCCGACCACCGTCATCAGGAAGGCGAACGCGCCCCAGCCGATCAGGCCGACGGCGACCGCGCCGAGGATTCCGTGCACGATCGCGCAGCCGATGAGCAGGCCACGGCCCGCGCGGCCCGGGCGGCGGTCGCGGATGCCCGCGACGAGGGCGACGAGGCCGCACAGGACGAGCGCGACACCGGAACCGATGCCGAGCCCCCAGGTGCCGGCGACCATGGCGTCCGGGTCCATCCCGTCGAGGGACATCGACTGGGCCTCCACGAAGCCCGCCATGACGGCGTTGAGCGCGACGATGCCGGGCGCTTCGAGGAAGAGCACCGCCGCCGTCACGAGGGCTATCGGTCTGCGGGCCACCTCGGCCACCCCCTGGATTCGCCTGTTACCGACAGTACGATCGACAGCGCGAAGGCTACTGGCCGGTAAACCTCCGGACAAGAGTTCGCACACGAGCGGGTGTGGCCGGTCGCCCGGCAAAGAATCGACGGCCCGTTCGTAGAGACCCGACAAAGAAACCCGAATGGCGACTGGCCGGACGAACAGAGACCTGCGCCACACCTCGGAGCTACTGTGCCGTAAAGGAACCCTGCGTACCGTGGTGCGACAAGGGAATTCACGACCCGAGCAGGCCCGGGGTCACGCTCCGTGTGGGCAAGCTCACCACTGGGGACGGGTCGAAAGGCCGTGTCGGCAGTCCCTAAACTCAGCTTGTTTCAAGGAGGGAGCCATCGTGCGCAAGGTGCTCATCGCCAACCGTGGCGAAATCGCTGTCCGTGTGGCCCGGGCGTGCCGGGACGCGGGTATCGGCAGCGTGGCCGTGTACGCCGATCCGGACCGGGACGCTCTGCACGTCCGGGCGGCTGACGAGGCGTTCGCTCTGGGCGGTGACACTCCCGCGACCAGTTATCTGGACATGGCGAAGGTGTTGCAGGCCGCGAAGGACTCCGGTGCGGACGCCGTCCACCCCGGATACGGCTTCCTCTCCGAGAACGCCGAGTTCGCGCAGGCCGTCCTGGACGCGGGGCTGATCTGGATCGGCCCGCCGCCGCAGGCCATCCGCGACCTGGGCGACAAGGTGGCGGCCCGTCACATCGCGCAGCGCGCGGGCGCCCCGCTGGTCGCCGGCACCCCCGACCCCGTCTCGGGTGCGGACGAGGTCGTGGCGTTCGCGGAGGAGCACGGCCTGCCGATCGCGATCAAGGCCGCCTTCGGTGGCGGCGGTCGTGGTCTGAAGGTCGCGCGGACCCTGGAAGAGGTCCCCGAGCTGTACGACTCCGCCGTCCGCGAGGCCGTCGCGGCCTTCGGTCGCGGCGAGTGCTTCGTGGAGCGCTACCTCGACAAGCCCCGGCACGTCGAGACCCAGTGCCTGGCCGACACCCACGGGAACGTGGTCGTCGTCTCGACCCGTGACTGCTCGCTCCAGCGCCGCCACCAGAAGCTGGTCGAGGAGGCGCCCGCGCCGTTCCTGACGGCCGAGCAGAACGCCGAGCTGTACGCGGCGTCGAAGGCGATCCTGAAGGAGGCCGGCTACGTCGGCGCCGGCACGGTCGAGTTCCTCGTCGGCACCGACGGCACGATCTCCTTCCTGGAGGTCAACACCCGCCTCCAGGTCGAGCACCCGGTCACCGAAGAGGTCACCGGCATCGACCTGGTCCGCGAGATGTTCCGCATCGCCGACGGCGAGGAGCTCGGTTACGGCGACCCGGCGGTCCGCGGTCACTCCTTCGAGTTCCGCATCAACGGCGAGGACCCGGGCCGCGGCTTCCTGCCCGCCCCCGGCACCGTCACCGTCTTCGACGCCCCCTCGGGCCCCGGTGTCCGGCTGGACGCGGGCGTCGAGTCCGGCTCCGTGATCGGCCCGGCCTGGGACTCGCTCCTGGCCAAGCTGATCGTCACCGGCGCGACCCGCGAGCAGGCGCTCCAGCGCGCCGCCCGCGCCCTGGGCGAGTTCAAGGTGGAGGGCATGGCCACGGCCATCCCGTTCCACCAGGCCGTCGTCGTCGACCCCGACTTCACGGCGGACCCCTTCCGGATCCACACCCGGTGGATCGAGACGGAGTTCGTCAACGAGATCAAGCCGTTCGCGCCGGCCGGTGCCGACGCGGACGAGGACGAGTCGGGCCGCGAGACGATCGTCGTCGAGGTCGGCGGCAAGCGTCTCGAGGTCTCCCTGCCGTCCTCGCTCGGCATGACGCTGGCCCGTACCGGGCTCGCGGCGGGTGCGAAGCCGAAGCGCCGGGCGGCGAAGAAGTCCGGCCCGACCGCCTCGGGCGACACCCTCGCCTCCCCGATGCAGGGCACGATCGTGAAGGTCGCGGTCGAGGAGGGCCAGGAGGTCAAGGAGGGCGACCTCATCGTCGTCCTGGAGGCCATGAAGATGGAGCAGCCCCTCAACGCCCACCGCTCCGGCACCGTCAAGGGCCTGAGCGCCGAGGTCGGCGCCTCGGTCACCTCCGGCGCCACCATCTGCGACATCAAGGACTGACCGTCGCGGCACGTACGGTACGAAGGGCCCGCAGGCAGCAGCCTGCGGGCCCTTCCGTCGAGACACCCCCAGGGGAGGACCTCCGTCATGCGAGCCGACGCGCGGCGCAACCACGAGCGGCTGCTCACGGAGGCCAGGGCCGCCTTCGCCGAACACGGCACGGACGCGCCCCTTGAGGAGGTCGCCCGCCGTGCGGGCCTCGGGATCGGCACCCTCTACCGCCACTTCCCCACCCGGGCCGAGCTGCTGAACGCCGTCTTCCAGGAGGCCCTGGCGACGCTCCTGCACCGCTCGTACGAGCTGGCGGGGGCGGCCGAGCCCTGCCGGGCGCTCGTGGAGTGGCTGCGGGCCCTGATCGCCCACGCGGGCGAGTACCGGGGGCTCGCGCACGCGCTGATGGCCGCCTCGTACGACCGGAGTTCGGCGCTCGCCCCGTGCAGCGTGCCACTGCGGGAGGCGGGCGAGGCGCTGCTCGGGCGCGCCCAGGAGGCGGGGCAGGTACGTGCCGACGTGTCGATCGGCGACCTGATGCAGCTCACCAACGCGATCGCGCTGGCGGCGGAACAGTGCCCGGAGGACGTGGAGTTGGCGGACCGCCTGCTCGCACTGACCCTGCGGGGACTCAAGGACTGAGGAAACGGGTGGTGCCGTGGGACCCCTGGGGGAGGGTCCCTCGCGACGCGGAACTCGGTGAGGTGACTGCTCAGCGGCGGCGCATGTCCGCGACCCGGGCCGTGCGCTCCAGCGTCTCCGCCGCCATGCCCCCGCCGGGTCCCCGGAACTGACCGGCCGCCATCCGTCCGCGCTGAACGGGGAGGGGCATGTCACGGCGGGGCCGGACGCCCGGGGGGTGCTGCTCACCGCCGGCGGCGGGACCCTGGCCCGTACCCGCGACGGCGATCTGCACGCCCTGGTCGGCGAGGGCCTGGAGCTCGGAGGCGGCCCGCTCGTCGTGGGCCGGGGGCTCGTCGGTCACCAGCCGGGTGATGACGTCCGTCGGCACCGTCTGGAACATGGTGTCGGCGCCGAGCTTGGTGTGGTCGGCGAGGACCACGACCTCCGCCGCCGCCTGCACCAGGGCCCGGTCCACGCTCGCGGAGAGCATGTTGGACGTGGAGAGCCCGCGCTCGGCCGTGAGCCCGCTCCCGGAGAGGAAGGCCCGGGAGACCCGCAGCCCCTGGAGCGACTGCTCGGCCCCGCTGCCCACGAGGGCGTAGTTGGAGCCGCGCAGGGTGCCGCCGGTCATGACGACCTCGACCCGGTTGGCGTGGGCGAGGGCCTGGGCGACGAGCAGGGAGTTGGTGACGACGGTCAGACCGGGCACGCGGGCGAGCCTGCGCGCCAGCTCCTGGGTGGTCGTCCCGGCACCGACGACGATGGCCTCGCCCTCTTCGACGAGGCTCGCGGCGACGTCGGCGATGGCCGTCTTCTCCGCGGTGGCGAGATGGGATTTCTGCGGGAAGCCGGATTCTCGCGTGAATCCGCCCGGCAACACCGCACCGCCGTGGCGGCGGTCGAGGAGTCCTTCTGCCTCGAGTGCCCGTACGTCCCTCCGTACGGTCACCTCCGAGGTCTGGACGACGCGGGCGAGCTCGCGGAGCGACACGGCCCCATTGGCTCGCACCATTTCGAGGATCAACTGGCGACGTTCTGCAGCGAACACGAAACTGACAGTAACGTGACCGGCCGATACTTTTCAGCACTATGCGCCGAATTGCAGAAGATGCGCACGGACGGGGCCTCCAAGTGGTATGGGAGACCCCGTCGTTGATCCGCTCGATGCCCGGGCTATGCCCCGCCTTGCCGGGGGTTGTCCGAGTCGGCGAACCGTTCCCGCAGGCGGGAGCGGTCCCGGAGCGGGGTGGGGCGGGGGTGTTACGCCTCGCCCGCCGACTTTCGGGTGTGCAACTGCCGTGCCACTTCCGCGATCGAGCCCGACAGGGAGGGGTACACGGTGAAAGCATTTGCGATCTGTTCGACGGTCAGATTGTTGTCGACCGCGATCGAGATCGGGTGAATCAGTTCGCTCGCCTTCGGGGCGACGATGCAGCCGCCGACCACGATGCCGGTGCCCGGGCGGCAGAAGATCTTGACGAAGCCGTCCCGGATGCCCTGCATCTTCGCGCGGGGGTTGCGCAGCAGCGGCAGCTTGACGACCTTGGCGTCGATCTTGCCCGCGTCCACATCGGCCTGCGTGTAGCCGACGGTGGCGATCTCGGGGTCCGTGAAGACGTTGGAGGAGACCGTCTTCAGGTTGAGCGGCGTCACCGCGTCCCCGAGGAAGTGGTACATCGCGATGCGGCCCTGCATGGCGGCGACCGAGGCGAGCGCGAAGACACCGGTCACGTCACCGGCCGCGTAGATGCCGGGGGCGCTCGTACGGGAGACCCTGTCGGTCCAGATGTGACCGGACTCCTTCAGCTTGACGCCGGCCTCCTCCAGACCCATGCCGGCCGAGTTCGGGATCGCGCCGACGGCCATGAGGCAGTGGGTGCCGGAGATGACCCGGCCGTCCGCGAGGGTGACCTCGACCCGGTCGCCGACCCGCTTGGCGGACTCGGCGCGGGAGCGGGCCATGACGTTCATGCCGCGGCGCCGGAAGACGTCCTCCAGGACCGCCGCCGCGTCCGGGTCCTCGCCGGGCAGGACGCGGTCACGGGAGGAGACGAGGGTGACCCGGGAGCCGAGCGCCTGGTAGGCGCCGGCGAACTCGGCGCCGGTGACGCCGGAACCGACCACGATGAGCTCCTCGGGGAGCTCCTTGAGGTCGTAGACCTGCGTCCAGTTCAGGATGCGCTCGCCGTCCGGCTTGGCGTCCGGCACCTCGCGCGGGTGGCCGCCGGTCGCGATGAGCACGGCGTCCGCGGTGAGCGTCTCCTCCGTGCCGTCGGCGGCGGTGACGATCACCTGGCGGGAGCCGTCCACGGCCTGCCGGCCGGAGAGCCGGCCGCGGCCGCGCAGCACCCGGGCACCCGCCCGGGTGACGGAGGCGGTGATGTCGTGCGACTGGGCGAGCGCGAGGCGCTTCACCCGCCGGTTGACCTTGCCGAGGTCCACGCCGACGACGCGGGCGGCCTGCTCCACGTGCGGGGTGTCGTCCGCGACGATGATGCCGAGCTCCTCGTAGGAGGAGTCGAAGGTGGTCATCACCTCCGCCGTGGCGATCAGCGTCTTCGAGGGAACACAGTCGGTCAGGACGGAAGCGCCGCCGAGGCCGTCGCAGTCGACGACGGTCACCTCCGCGCCGAGTTGGGCGCCCACCAAGGCCGCCTCGTATCCGCCGGGTCCGCCACCGATGATCACGATCCGGGTCACTGGGATCTACGCCTCGCGTCTCGTTCTGCCGGGGGGTCCCCCCGCTGGGGTGCAGTGCGTACGCCATTGTCCCGCACGCTTCAAGTGCGTACCCCATTCTCCCGCACGCCCGGCGCGGCCTCGCGCCGGGGCTCCCCACGGGCGTCACCGCGGAGTCCGGGAGTTCGGCGGACACCCCGCCCGCTCCCGTACTCTCGGTCCCATGTCGCTCTACGCCGCTTTCGCCGGCAACCTCGACGCGCGGCTGATGAGCCGCCGCGCACCGCACTCCCCGCTGCGCGGCACCGGCTGGCTGAACGGCTGGCGGCTCACCTTCGGCGGCGAGCAGATGGGCTGGGAGGGGGCGCTGGCCACCATCGTGGAGGCCCCCCGCTCACAGGTCTTCGTGGCGCTGTACGACATCGCTCCGATGGACGAGGACTCCATGGACCGGTGGGAGGGCGTCGGCCTGGACATCTACCGGCGGATGCGGATCCGGGTCGACACGCTCGACGGCGAGGAGCCGGCCTGGGTGTACGTCCTCAACGGCTACGAGGGCGGGCTGCCGTCCGCGCGGTACCTGGGCGAGGTCGCGGACGCGGCCGAGTCGGCGGGCGCGCCGCACGACTACGTGATGGAGTTGCGCAAGCGTCCCTGTTGATCCGTCCGGGGCAGGCGACTCCCCCGTTCGTCGGAAACGACAAGACAACGATCGCACATCCGTCAGCATCGTCATCTACGCGCGTAGGAATTCTCCGGCTACGCTTCTGCGCGTACCAAATCCGTCCGGGGCTCCCCTCGGACCCCCCCTCCCCGAGGCGAGAGAGTCAGTGAACGCAACTGCCACCCCGTACGAGGCCGCCGAGGCCGCTGCCGCCCGTCTGCGCGAGCTGACCGGCGTCGAGAACCACGACGTCGCCCTGGTCATGGGCTCGGGCTGGGCCCCCGCCGTCGACGCGCTCGGCGCCCCCGAGGCCGAGTTCCCGGTGACCGAGCTCCCCGGCTTCCCGCCGCCGGCCGTCGAGGGCCACGGCGGCACGGTCCGCTCGTACAAGATCGGTGAGAAGCGCGCGCTGGTCTTCCTCGGCCGCACCCACTTCTACGAGGGTCGGGGCGTCGCCTCCGTCGCCCACGGCGTGCGCACCGCCGTCGCCGCCGGCTGCAAGACCATCGTCCTGACCAACGGCTGCGGCGGCCTCCGCGAGGGCATGCGCCCCGGCCAGCCGGTCCTGATCAGCGACCACATCAACCTGACGGCCGCCTCCCCGATCGTCGGCGCGAACTTCGTGGACCTCACCGACCTGTACTCGCCGCGGCTGCGCGCGCTGTGCAAGGAGGTCGACGAGACCCTGGAGGAGGGCGTCTACGTCCAGTTCCCCGGGCCGCACTACGAGACCCCGGCCGAGATCAACATGGTCCGCGTTATGGGCGGCGACCTCGTCGGCATGTCCACCACCCTGGAGGCGATCGCGGCCCGCGAGGCCGGCGCCGAGGTCCTGGGCATCTCGCTCGTCACGAACCTGGCGGCGGGGCTCTCGGGCGAGCCGCTGAACCACGAGGAGGTGCTCCAGGCCGGGCGGGACTCCGCCGCGCGGATGGGTGAGCTCCTGACGCGGGTCCTCGACCGAATCTGATGGTCGCGGGGCCGCTGCGCGGGGCTTCTTCCCCACCCCGCCCCTTCCCGTAACCGGGGCTCCGCCCCGGACCCCGCGCCTCGAACGCCGCCGGGGCTGAAGTTTCCGCCCAGCGGGCGGAGATTCAGCCCGCCCGACGTTTGAGGGCACGGCCGCAGTCCCCCAACGCCCGAAGGGCGTGGGGGGACCCCCAACGGGGGTCTGGGGGCTTGCCCCCAGTTCGGGAAGGGGCGGGGTGGGGAAAGGCTCCGCGCAGCGGCACACCCACCGCCCGCACCCTCCCGCCCCGCACTCCCCGAAAGGCACACCGTGACGCAGGACGACCTCCTCGCCAAGGCGCAGGCCTGGCTCGCCGAGGACCCCGACACCGAGACGCGCGAGGAGCTCGCGAAGCTCATCGAGGCCGGTGACACCGCCGAGCTCGCCGCCCGTTTCGCCGGCACCCTCCAGTTCGGCACCGCCGGGCTCCGTGGTGAGCTGGGCGCCGGGCCCATGCGGATGAACCGTTCCGTCGTCATCCGCGCCGCCGCCGGCCTCGCCGCGTACCTCAAGGCCAAGGGCCAGCAGGGCGGCCTCGTCGTGATCGGCTACGACGCCCGCTACAAGTCCGCCGACTTCGCCCGCGACACCGCCGCCGTGATGATCGGTGCCGGACTCCGCGCGGCCGTGCTCCCCCGCCCGCTGCCGACGCCCGTCCTCGCGTACGCCATAAGGCATCTGGGCGCCGTCGCCGGTGTCGAGGTGACCGCGAGCCACAACCCGCCGCGCGACAACGGCTACAAGGTCTACCTGGGCGACGGCTCGCAGATCGTGCCGCCCGCGGACGCGGAGATCGCCGCCGAGATCGACGCGGTGCGCTCCCTCGCGGACGTGCCCCGCCCGGAGGCCGGCTGGGAGACCCTCGGCGACGAGGTCCTGGAGGCCTACCTGGCGCGTACGGACGCCGTCCTGACGCCCGGGTCCCCCCGGACCGCGCGGACCGTCTACACGGCCATGCACGGCGTCGGCAAGGACGTCCTGACGGCCGCCTTCGGCCGTGCCGGCTTCCCGCCGCCCGCGCTCGTCGCCGCGCAGGCCGAGCCCGACCCGGCGTTCCCGACGGTCGCCTTCCCCAACCCGGAGGAGCCGGGGGCCATGGACCTCGCCTTCGAGGCGGCCCGGGCCGTGGACCCCGACCTCGTCATCGCCAACGACCCGGACGCCGACCGGTGCGCGGTGGCCGTGCCGGACGCCTCCGTCGAGGGCGGCTGGCGGATGCTCCGCGGCGACGAGGTGGGCGCGCTGCTCGCCGCGCACCTGGTGCACAAGGGCGCGACCGGCGTGTTCGCCGAGTCGATCGTGTCGTCCTCCCTCCTGGGCCGGATCGCCGAGGCGGCCGGGGTCGGGTACGAGGAGACGCTGACCGGCTTCAAGTGGATCGCCCGCGTCGAGGGGCTGCGGTACGGCTACGAGGAGGCGCTCGGCTACTGCGTCGACCCGGAGGGCGTCCGCGACAAGGACGGCATCACGGCGGCGCTGCTCGTCGCCGAGCTGGCCTCGGTCCTCAAGGAGCAGGACCGCACGCTCCTGGACCTGCTCGACGACCTGGCGGTGGCCCACGGGCTGCACGCCACCGACCAGCTCTCGGTGCGGGTCGAGGACCTGTCGGTCATCGCGAACGCGATGGCCGCGCTCCGCGAGCGCCCGCCGGTGTCCCTCGCCGGTCTGACCGTCGTCTCGGCGGAGGACCTGACCAAGGGCACGGAGTCGCTGCCGCCGACGGACGGGCTGCGCTACCACCTGGAGGGCGACTACAAGGCCCGGGTGATCGTCCGCCCGAGCGGCACCGAGCCCAAGCTCAAGTGCTACCTGGAGGTCGTCGTCCCCGTCGCCGACGCGCGCGGCCTCGCGCCGGCGCGCGCGAAGGGCGCGGAGCTGCTGGCCGCGATCAAGCGGGACCTGAGCGCGGCCGCGGGGCTCTGACCCCGGGGCGTGCGTCGCGGGGCCGGTACGGAAGGGATTCCGTACCGGCCCTTTCGTCCGTCCGGGTGAAATCGCCGGGCTCCCCGGGTGTCAGCCGAAGCGGCCGTTGACGTAGTCGGCGGTCCGCGGGTCCCGCGGGGAGCCGAACATCGTCTCCGTCGGGCCGTGCTCGACGATCACGCCGGGGGTGCCCTGCTCGGCGAGGAAGAACGCGCAGGAGTCGGAGACCCGGGCCGCCTGCTGCATGTTGTGGGTGACGATCACGACGGTGACCTCCGCCTTCAGTTCGGCGATGGTCTCCTCGACGCGCCGGGTGGAGGTCGGGTCGAGCGCCGAGCAGGGCTCGTCCATGAGGAGGACGCGGGGGCGGACGGCGAGCGAGCGCGCGATGCAGAGGCGCTGCTGCTGGCCGCCGGAGAGCGCCCCGCCGGGCTGCCGCAGCCGGTCCCTGACCTCGTTCCAGAGCCCGGCCCGGGTCAGGCACTCCTCGACGAGGTCGTCCTTCGCTTCCTTGCCCGCCCGGATGCCGCCCAGCTTGAGACCGGCGAGGACGTTCTCGTACAGGGACATCGCGGGGAACGGGTTGGGCTTCTGGAAGACCATGCCGATCTCGCGGCGGGCGTGCGTGATGCGGCGGCCCCGGTCGTAGATGTCGGAGCCGTCGAGGAGGACCCGGCCGGCGAGCGACGCGGTGCCGGTGAGTTCGTGCATGCGGTTGAGGATGCGCAGGAAGGTGGACTTGCCGCAGCCGGAGGGGCCGATGAGGGCGGTGACCTCGCGGGCGGGCATGGCGAGCGAGACCCGGTCGAGGACCTTGCGGTCGCCGAACCAGGCGGACACGGCGTCGGCTTCGAGCGCGGCGGCGCGGGACGGGACCGGCGCCTCTCCGGGCCCGGACGGCCCAGGCGGCCCGGACGGCCCAGGCGGCCCGGACGGCACGGGCGGCAGGGTGACGGTGTCGGCGAGATCGGTCACGGGCGGTGACTCCCTTGCGGTCAGAGGAGGTTGGGGAGGAGCCGGGTCAGCTGCCCGGAGACGAGGACCCCGAGGGCGACGAGGACCGGGACGGCGACGACCCAGGTCTGCCGGATGCCCCAGCGGCGGCGGGCGAGGACGGTGAGGAGCGCGGCGGCGAGCAGCGCCTGGACGCCGAGGAAGATCCCGGGCCAGACGTCGGACTCGCCCGCGAGCGGCTTCTCGGCGGCGGTGATCCAGCCGGGGCGCAGCGGCCGGGCGGGGCTGGGCTGCGCGTCACCGATCAGCCGGGCGTCGACCCGGAGCACGTCCTCGGGGGTGTACGCGCCGCCGCTCGCCGTCATCAGCGTGAGCCGTCCTTCCCCCGCGCCGAGGGGGGCGGGGTTCGGGTCGCCGGGGCGGCGGATCGCCGTCACCTCGTACACGGCCTTGCCCTGACCGGTCGTCACCTCGACGCGGGCGCCGGCCGGCAGGCGGTGGACGTCGTTGAACGGGCTGCCGTACCCCCAGTGGCGTCCCATGATCACGCTGGCCCCGGCCTGGCCGGGCAGGGCGGTGTCCCGGCGGTGGCCGGGCCCGGACATGAGGACGCCGGAGGTGGTGCCCTCGGCGACGACCTCGCGGATCCCGAGCGCGGGGATACGGAGGAGGGCGACCGGGGCGCCGAGGGCGAGGGGCTTGCCGTCGTACGTCGACTGGCCCACGGGTGCGGTGCCGAGGGCGAGTTGCTCGCGCAGGTCGTCGTAGGCGGTGGACTGGTCGCGGGCGTGCTGGAGGTGGCCGACCACGGTCAGGTTGGCGGCGAAGCCGATGAGGAGCGCGGCGAGGACGCACAGCGCCGCCCCGGCCAGGGCGAGCCCGGCTCGGGGGGCGGCCGCGGGTGGCGTCGCGGTGGTCACGGGCGCGGGGCCTTCGCCTTGCGGCGGCGGTTCTGGAGGACGGCCGCGGCGCCGAGCAGGCAGAGCGCGAGCGAGCCGAGGGCGGCGGAGGCGGCGGAGGCACCGGTGGCGGCGAGGGAGCCGTTGCCGCCGTTGGTGGTGGTGCCGGAGCCGGAGGAGCCGGACCCGCCGGTGGAGCCCGTGCCGCCGCTCGTGCCGGAGCCGCCGGAGTCGGAGCCGCCGCCGGTGAGGGAACCGCCGGACGTGCCGTCGCCGGAGGAGCCCCCCGTGTCACCGCCGGCGCTGCCCGTCGGTGACGGCGTACCGGTGCCGGTACCGGTCGGGCTCGCGGTGCCGCTCGGCGTTTCGCTCGGGGTCTCGCTGGGCGTCTCGCTCGGGGTGTCCGTCGGCGTGGGCGTGCCGGTGCCGGTGGGGTCGTCGGTCGGGGTCGCCGTGCCGGTGGGCGTGCCGGTGCCGGTCGGGGTCGGCGTGCCGGTGCGCGTGGGGGTCGGGGTGGTGGTGGGCTCGGCCACGTCCAGGTCGACGGCGACGAAGGTGGCGAGGTGGGCCTCGGGGTCGGCGGGGGTGAACGCGGCGACCAGGGTCAGGCCGTCATCGGCCGCCGTGAGGCCGGTGAGGGTGGTCTCGGCCTTTCCGGCGGCGACCTCGACGGTGGCGATGTCGACGAACTCGTCGTTCACGTACTTCTGGAAGCTCACCGAGCCGACGGCGTCCTTGGGCTGCAGGGTCGCGACGAGCTTGACCTGGCCGCCGATCACGGGCCGTGCGGGGTCGAAGGCGAGATCGATGATCGTGGCCTTCTGTGCGATCGGGGCCCAGGTGTCTCCCGTGACCTCGATCATCGTGGAGAAGTACTCCTCCGTTTCCGCTCCGACGGCGGTCCGGCAGTAGAGGCGGAGCTCGTAACGGCCGTCGACCGGACCGCCGGGGCGGTACTCGAGGAGCCGGTCCTTGAGCGACTCGAAGCTGGTGTCGGCGTCGAAGGACCGGGTGAACGGCCCGCCGCTCAGGGGTTCTCCGGCGACGGTGCTGCCTATGTTCAGGGCCATGTCGCGGCTGTCGGGGTTGACGACGGCGAGCACCGTCCTCACGTACGGCTTGGCGGGGTCGGCGGGCGCGGGGCACGCGGCGGTCGTGGTGACGGTGGCGGCGAGGGGCCGGGACGTGGTGGAGCCCGAGCCGCCCTGGAGCGTGAAGCTCCCGTGCACCGTGACGGCCTTGGCGGGGGCGGCCAGCGCGAGGACGACGGCGAGGGCGCCGCAGACGAGGGCGAGCGCCGTGAGCAGCGCGACGGGTGAGCGGAGTGGTACGGGGCGGTTCATGCGGGGTCCCCCGGGAGTAGGTCGGGAATGGGGATCGGGATGGCGGTTCGCGTACGGGTGCGGGTGCGGGTGCGCGAACGGGTACGCCGTGGGGCCGGGCACCCTGGGGTGCCCGGCCGTCGCGCGGTTACAGGAACGTGCTGATCAGCGCTCGCCCTTGAGGGTCGTGGCGCCGCAGGCGGTGCCGAGGGTGCCGAAGCCGTAGTTGGCGATCACGGTGCCGGCGGCGCAGACCTTGGAGGAGGAACCGACGAAGGTGGAGGCGGTCGTCGCGTTCGTCAGCTTGGCGGTCGGGACGACGTTGTAGACGTCACGGGTGAAGGGGAAGGACAGGTTCAGCGTCTTGTCGGCGTTGCGGGGCGCGACGGTGCCGACGGAGCCGAGCACGGCGGCGCCGCGGCGGTCCGTGACGACACCCTTCTCCTGCGCCGTGTACTGGGCGACGGAGTACGGGGCGATGTCACCGGCCGTGTCGAGGACGGTGCCGTCGTTCTCCTGGACACCCTGCTGGACGCAGGCGCCCGGCGCCGTCACGCCGATGGAGGAGAGGAAGAACTGGCGGGTGCCGGAGTTGGCCTGCGGCAGGATCGGGGTGAGCGCCACGCCGTTGAGGGACGTGGTGGTGCACTCGTAGATGCCCTTCAGCTGGGCCACCGTCAGGTTCGACGGCAGGGCGCTGTCGGAGCGCTTCACCCAGGACACCGCGTCCTTGGCGAAGGGGATCCAGGTCAGGTCCGTGGTGCTGAGGTCGGCCGGGCCGCGCGAGGAGCGGGCGAAGTCGAGGCAGCCGGAGTTGGTGTCCACGGCGTTGCGCAGGGCGTCGATGCCGGCCGAGGAGCCGTTGGGCCGGTTGATCACACAGCCGGCCGACTTGGTCTTGATGGTCGCGGTGCCGGTGGCGTCCCAGGAGGCGATGATCTTCTGGTTGACGGCGTTGACGACGACGTTGCCGAGGCCGTTCGTGACGTCCTGGGTCGTGTCGGAGCCGGTACCGGCCAGGATGCGGTACTGGGTGACCGGGTTGGGGTCGGCCTGGGCGGCCGGGGCGAGGGCGACGCCGAGACCGAGGGCGGCCACACCGAGGGCGGCACCGATACGAGCGCGGGACTTGACGTTCACTTCTGATCTCCTCCGTGGAAACGGATGTCATGGAATGGACGTACAAGAAAATCCGGATTCTTTTCCCGGCCGACCCGTCGACCGGCCGGGAACAACAATTCCGTACGGGCGGTTCGGTGAACCACCACGTTCAGTCGCTCTTCAGGTGACGAATTCCTGTCCTAGGTGAATCCAAGGGAATTCGACGGCGGCCGGCGAACCCCAGGACGACCGGTCCCGCGAGACCGGCGATCCCGCCGACCAGAAGGACCGCCAGGAGGACCCAGCGGATGACGCCGAGGACCTG
Source organism: Streptomyces sp. NPDC058650 (assembly GCF_042717315.1). Classification (NCBI taxonomy): domain Bacteria; kingdom Bacillati; phylum Actinomycetota; class Actinomycetes; order Kitasatosporales; family Streptomycetaceae; genus Streptomyces; species Streptomyces sp. NPDC058650. The sequence goes on along the minus strand of NZ_JBHXRL010000005.1, from coordinate 47,679 downwards.
GGACGGGGTGCTGCCGGTATCGGCGAGCTTCTCCCCCGGGGCTCCCCCGGAGCCGTTCCCGCCCCCGCCGGAGGTCGGCGCGGGCGCCGCGGAGGACGGCGGGGTGGTGGCGGGCGCGCTCGTGTCCGCACCGCCGCTCGCGCCCCCTCCGCCCGAGCCCGAGTCGGATCCGGCGCCGGAGGCCGAGCCCGAGGCGCCCGCCGTGCCGCCCGGCCCGGAGCCCGAGCCCGAGCCGGAGCCCGAGCCCGTCGTCCCGCCGGACACCGCACCGGACCCTGCGCCCGTTCCGCCGCCTGAACCGGAGCCGGAACCCGAGCCGGAGCCCGCACCTCCGGTCGTGGCGCCCGGTCCCGCCGGGGCTCCGCGCTCCAGGCGGCCGGCCGCGGCGGCGGCCTGGGCCTTCAGCTTCGCGGGCATCGGGGCGTAGCCGAAGGGCAGCTCACCGGGGGCGGTGCCCTGCTTCTGCCCCGCCCCGGCCGCGTACCGCAGCACGCGCGCGTAGTCCCTGCGCGCGTCCGCCGGAAGGCCGGTGGAGGCGGCGGCGTAGGTCACCACCGTCAGCGGATAGGCGCCCTTCCCGGCCCGCGCCGGGTCGGGCGCGAGGACGCCGGGCACGGCCGAGTCCTTGAACTGGTCAACGGCCTTGAGCATGGACGAGGCCGTGGGCCGGACGTACGTGCCGTCGGCGTTCGGCAGGGCGGCGACCTGGAGCTGGTAGCGGGACGCCGAGGCCGCGTCGGTGATGCCGTAGGCGCGGCGGCTGCCGGGGGAGACGTCGCCGCCGACGAGTTTCAGCCCGCCGGTCAGGTGGTCCGTCGCGGCCTGGTCCTTGGCGTTGTTGGTGCCTCGCCGCACCCAGCGGGCGGCGTCGTGCATGTCGATCGCGTAAGGGGAGCGCTCGGTGACCCCGTACCGGATCTTCGCGTCGAGGACGGCGAGTTCCGTCTCGGTGGGATCGGCCTTCGGGAATTCGTCGGAACCGTCGGTGACGAGCCGCAGGTCCTTGAAGTAGGGATTGATCCTCATTCCCCAGGGATCAGGATTTCCTTCGAGGAAGGCGCGCGCCTCCTTGTCGGCCCGCAGATAGTTCCAGACGACCCTCGTGGTGTCCGAGCGTTCGGCGGAGAGCAGAATTCCGCCGGGATAGCTCATGACCGACTGCTGGAACCGCTCGAAATCCGGATTGAGCTTCAGGAACTCGGGATCCCGGACGATGGACTGCGGATTGTCCTTCACGTGGTCCGGCGACGGGGCGGTGTTGCTGAGGAGCCTGATGTCGTACGGATACGAGTACGTGAGCAGCTTCGCCAGCAGCCGGGCGCTGAGCTTCAGGTCCTTGACGAGGCCGATCCGGTCCGCCTCCCAGTAGAGCCCCACGGTGAGCGCGTTGACGGCGACCGGCGCGTGGACGAAGCCCGCCTTCTCCCCGCCCTCCACCGGCTCGACGGTGAAGGCGAGGCCGGGCGAGGTGGAGGTCGGGTTCAGCAGGCTGCCGCGGGCCATGTCCTCGCCGCGCTGGGTGAAGGTGAAGCGCGTCGCACCCTCCGCGCAGAGCGCCGACTGCCAGGAGGTGATCGCGTCCGTGACGAGCTCGGAGCCGGTCATGCGACGCTCGGCCTTGTCGGTCGGGCAGGCCTCGCGCACCGGCAGGAAGTCGAGCGGGAAGACGATCCGCTGGTTCCAGTTGGTCGTGGAGAACGGCGAGGTCTGCGGGCGCTGGTTGTTGCCGGTCGAACCGTCCGGCTCGTGGGAGCCGCGGGGCACGACGACGAGCCAGCAGCTCCGGCCGCGCACGTGCGCGCCCGTGCCGACGGGGTCGCCACAGCCGAGGTGCGGGGCCTCCCTGGTGGACTGGAGGTGGACGGCCGCCTCGCCCGTGCCGTCGGGCTGGGTCCTGAGGAAGAACTCCTCGTTGGTGTCGTGGGGACTGAAGTACGTCCAGTCGACGGACTTGGTCGTCGGGGGACCCGAGACCGGCGTGAAGGGAATGAACGGGCTGGTCATCTGACCCGGGTACTCCGGATCCGGGATCAGCTCGTCGTACTCCTTCTCCAGCGGGTCGGTGCCGACCACGAGCTCCCGCCTGGTGATGTGCGTGCCGTAGTTGCCCGTGCCGGTCGCGGCGGAACCGAACTGGCACTGCTCCCGCTTCGGCCCCGCCGGGTCGTCGCCCCAGCACTGCATGACCTGGAGGTAGTCCGTGGCGGTCCCCTGCGTCGGCTTGCCGCCCTTCCAGCTCACCCTCAGGCCCTGCGCCCGCAGGTTCCTCGTCTGGTGGACGGTCACCTCCAGGTCCGAGAAGTCGTCGTACGGGCCTGCCGTGCCGCGCTTGGTCACCGCCGAGTCCTCCGTCTCGGCGGCGACCGCGACGGTGTCCCGCGGCAGCGGGACCAGAGCGAGCACGACGGCGGCGAGGAGGGCGCCGAGTCCGGCGGTACGCCGTCGGGTGGCGTTCCTCATCGGGTGCCTCCGTCGCGCCGGGCGCGGGCCGCGAGGGCGCGGCCGACGAGCGGGGGTGCGATGACCGTGGCGAGCAGCAGGACGGCGGAGAGGGCCATCAGCAGCCCGCGCAGTCCGGCGCCCGTGTCGGCGGCGAGGGTGACCGGGGTGCCGACGATCATGCCGCCGCCGGAGTCCTGTCCGGTGCCCGTGCCGCCGCCGCCCGTGGCGCCGCCGCCGTCCGCCGACCCGGTGAGGAGCTCGCCGGTGTCGGGGTCGACGGCGGCGCCGCCGGTCCCCCCGGTCCCGCCGGGCCCACCGGTCCCGCCGGTCGCGGAGCCGGATCCGGAGCCGGACCCGGACCCGCCGCCCGAACCCGTACCGCCCCCGCCGGTGGCGGAACCCGAGCCCGTACCTCCCCCGGTGGAGGAGCCGGACCCCGGACCCGTACCGCTGCCGCCGGTGGAGCCGGTGCCGGAGCCCGTACCGCCGGTCGCGGAGCCGGAGCCCGGCCCCGTACCGGAGCCGCCCGTCGAGGACCCGGAGCCGGACCCGGAACCGCCCGTGGCCGTGCCGCCGCCGCTCCCTCCCCCGCTCGGCCCGCCGTTGTTCACCGGCGTGGCCGTGCCGCGCGCGCCGCCCGTGCCGTCGGCACACTGGGTCGCCCCGCGCCTGTCGCAGTCCTTCGGCCTCGGCGCGTTCTTCGCGAGGGTGTTGGTGCCGTCCGCCGAGAAGGTGGGGTTGCGGCAGTCGGAGAGGTCGACGGCGCCGGTGGGCGCCCCGGGTATCCGGCGGACCTGTTCGAAGCCGGCCTGGACGAGGTTCCTCGGCAGCGGCGAGTAGCCGAGCTCCTCGGCCTGCTGCTGGCCCTCGCAGAGGAAGTAGCGGGCGAAGGTGCCGAGCGAGCGGCCCTTCTCCTTGGTGTGCGGGGCGGTCTCCGTGGTGGGGACGACCATGTAGCTGTAGCTGGAGAGCGGGTAGCTGCGCGAGTCCCTCGACCGGTAGACGCCGTCGAGGATCTGGGTCAGGTAGTCGGTCGAGTTCCTGTCGTCGTTGATCTTGGCGTCGAGCAGGGCGACGGCGACGCTGGAGGCGGTCGGCTCGACGTAGTACCCGGCGGAGTTGAGGATCTTGGCGACCGGGAAGTGGGCGTTCACCGCGTACGAGTACTCGACGTAGGTGATGGCGCCCTCGCCCTGCGGCTGGCGGACGTGCGCGGAGACACCGAGCGAGCCGGACTTGGCGACGGCCGTGGCCCCGGGCGCGACGGGGAAGTAGGAGGTCATGCCGCAGGGCGTCTGCCGGCCCGCGCGCCGGCAGTAGTCGTCCCAGACGCCGCCGTGCTCCTTGGCGAGCCAGGTGGTGAACTGGGCGGTGGTGCCCGAGCCGTCGGAGCGCACGACGGGCACGATGCGGCGGGCCGGGAGGGTGAGGCCGGGGTTGTCGGCCTTGATCTCGGGCGCGTTCCACATGGTCAGCTGCCCGGTGAAGACGCGGGCCAGGACGGGGCCGGAGAGGCGCAGGTTGGTGACCTGCCGGCCGCCTATCCGGAGGTTGTACATGAAGGCGGTGCCGCCCGCGACGATCGGCATGTACGCGTAGCCGCGGCGCGGCGGTACGTCGGTGGCGTTGCCGTCCTTGAGGCCGTACGGGATCTCGGAGACGGCGAAGTCGACGGTGCCGTTCTTGAACTGCTCGCGGCCCTGGGAGGAGCCGTTGGCGTTGAAGTTGACGGTCAGTCCGATGTTGGCGCCGATGTTGCGGCGCCACTGCTCGACGGCGTTGGAGCTCCAGGTCGAGCCGGATCCGGTGATCTTGGTGTATCCGGCGGCCTGCGCGGCGGGCGGGTGGGCGAGGAGGGCGAGCAGCGCGCACAGGGCGGCGGCGAGCCCCAGGAGGCTGCGGGTGGCGGGGACGGGTCTCACGGCGTACTCCTCGACGGTGCGGGGACGGATCGGCCCGGCCGGGCAGCGCTCCGGGGTCCGGCGGCCTGCCGGGCCGCGTCCTTCCGGGACGCCTCGGCCCTGCGCCGCTCCTGGCGCTTCGTCAGCTGCCCGGGGCCGCGGCCGCCCGCGATCCGGGCGAGGACGAAGAGCAGCAGGACGAGCAGCATGAGGACGGCGGCGGTGCCGAAGCCGCGGGCGATCATGTTCGGTTCGGGTGACTTGACGAGCTCGAAGGTGGCGAGCGGCAGGGAGACCTGGGCGCCGGAGGTCGGCAGCGCGTTCAGCTCGGCGGTGAAGCCGGCGGTCAGCAGCACGGGCGAGGTCTCCCCCACGCCGCGCGCGGTGCCGAGGATGACGGCGGTGGTCAGACCGGACCGGGCCGTCGGCAGGACGACGTGCCAGACCGTGCGCCAGCGCGAGGACCCCATGGCGTACGAGGCCTCCCGCAGCGTGCCGGGGACGAGCCGGATGACGACGTCGGCGGCGCGGATGATGATCGGGAGCATCATCACGGAGAGGGCGAGCGAGGCGGCGAAGCCGGACCGCTCCGTGCCCAGGGCCAGGATGACGGTCGCGTAGATGAAGAGGCCCGCGACGATCGACGGCAGTGCCGTCATGGCCTCGACGATCGTGCGGACCAGGCGCGCGAAGGGGCCGGGCACCTCGTTGAGGAAGACCGCGCAGACGATCCCGGAGGGCACGGTGAGCGCGAGCGCGATGCCGACCTGTTCGAGGGTGCCGACGACGGCGTGCAGGATGCCGCCGACGTCGAGGGGTTCGAGGGGGCCGGCGAGGCTCATGTCCTCGGTGAAGAAGTTGAGGTGGACGAGGGCCTCGCGGCCCTCCCACAGGGTGAAGGCGACGACGAAGACGAGGACGGCGAGGAGCACGAGCCCCAGGCTGCGCACGACGACCCCGGCGATCCGGTCGCGGACGGCGGGCCCGTCCTCGTCGAAGGAGACGAGGAGCGCGTAGAGCCCGAGGAAGAGGGCGTACGCGACGAGGACGAAGCCGACGGCGCCGCTGAAGGGCAGCAGGCGGGCGAAGAGCAGCCAGGTGAGGGCGAGCGAGGCGGCCGCGGCGCCGAGCACCGCGTACACGTCGGTGGAGCGCAGGCTGCCGGTGGAGCGCCGCCGCTCGGGTCCGGGCGGCGGGGCGGGTGCGGCGGACGGGCTCAGCCGTGGCCGCTCGGGGGCGATGGTCATGTGGTTCGGGTCCCCCTTGGGGCTGTCTTGTGGACCAGGCTGGACGAGTAGGCGGGGCCTGGTGCGTGCGATCGCAAGGCGGAGGAGGGAGTCGACGTGGTGGGGATACCTCCCGTGCCCGAAGGGCCACGGGGGACGTTGGCGACTGACGACAACGCGGCGAGCGTGCGTGCCAGGGCACGCGAGCCCGGCCTGGTCCACAAGACACCCCCTACGCGTCGCTGGTGGCGCCGGAGCGGCTGCGGGCGACGATGGACGAGGCGGCGAAGTTGACGATCAGGGTCATGACGAAGAGCGCGAAGCCTGCGGCCATGAGCGCGGACATGCCGAAGGGGGTGGCCTCGCCGTAGCGCAGGGCGATGAGGGAGGACACCGAGCTCGTGCCGGTCTGCAGGACGTGCCACTGGATGGTGAAGACCTGCGAGATGACCATGTAGACGGCGATGGTCTCGCCGAGGGCCCGGCCGAGTCCGAGCATGGTGCCGCCGATCATGCCGCCCCGGCCGAAGGGCAGGACGACGCTGCGGATCATGCCCCAGCGGGTGGCGCCGAGCGCGTAGGCGCCCTCGCGTTCGCCGGCCGGCGCCTGGGAGAAGACCTCGCGCATGATCGAGCAGATGATCGGCGCCACCATCATCGCGACGACGAGGCCGGCGACGAAGGTGGACGAGGTGTAGACGGTGGGCGGGGCGAGCGGGTCGTCCGGGTCGGCGCCGTCGACCCGGAGGAACGGGATCCAGCCCAGGTAGGCGGAGATCCAGCGGGCGATCGGGAGGATCGACTCCTCCAGCCAGAAGACGCCCCACAGTCCGTAGACGACGGAGGGCACGGCGGCCATGAGGTCGACGGTGGAGACGAGGGTGCGGCGCAGCCGGGGCGCGGCGTACTCGGAGATGTAGAGCGCGGCGCCGGTGGCGAGCGGGACGGCGACGACGATCGCGACGAGGGCGATGAGGACGGTGCCGAGGAGGACGGCGGCGATGCCGAAGCGGCCGGCGTCGGGCTCCCAGCTCTCGGTGGTGAGGAAGGAGAATCCGGCGCGGTCGAGGGCCTGCCAGGCGCGCAGGAGCAGGAAGCCGCCGACGAGGAGCATGACCGCGAGGACGAGGCCGCCGCCGGTGCGGGCGACGGTGCGGAAGACCCGGTCGGGAAGGCCGGGGTCGGCGTGGAGCCGTCGCGGCGTGTCGGGCGGCGGGTCCGCCGGTTTGCCGGACGGCGGTCCGGGCAGCGGGTCAAGGGTCTCGGTCGTCACGGGAAGGACGTAAGTCCCGCCTGGTTGACGTGTGCGCCACGAGACGTGAACGAGGGGCGTGCGCGGGGCAACTTCCGTTCATGATAAGGCGGTTGCCGTCCACCGCTGGCCTTCGGCGGCGAGCAGGGCCCGGAAGCGCTGGTACGCGGCACGACAGGTGGAGTGCCGCTCGTAGGAACGCCCGGAGAGGGCGGTGGTCCGGCCCTCGGCGTCGCGCAGCAGCCAGACCCAGCCGTTGCCGCCGGCGGTGTGCTGCACGCCGCCGGCCATGGCGGTGTGTCCGGCGCACAGGGCCAGGAAGGCGTCCCTGCACCCGTCGTGGTCGTCGTAGCAGCCCCCCGACCGCGCGACGACCCGCCCGTTCTGGGCGACGAGCCGCCACCCGTACCGCCCGTCGGTCCCTAAGTCGACCAGACAGCGCGTCGTGGACACACCGGTGTCCTTGGTCATCGCCCCCACCCCCACAGTCTCGGCAAGCGCAATCTATTGAGACGGGGGTGAAAGTTGGGTGCTAAACGAATTGCCGGTGGCACGCTTCACCGGAGCGTTGCCCCTTGGACACCGGCGACGTGGGCACCCGCCCCGGCGCCGGGGCGGGTCGGCCGTCAGCCCGTCGCGGGCCGGCCGTCAGCCCGTCGCGAGGAGGGTCAGCCCGTCGCGAGGAGGGTCAGCCCGTCGCGAGGAGGATCACGAAGAGCAGAAGCCCGGCGGCCGCGGGGCCGATGATCTCGTACGCCCAGCGCACCTGCGGCTCGCCCTGCGCGCCCGGGGCGCCGGCGTGGAGCTCGGCGAGATCGCGCAGATCGGCGACGGTCTGGTCGGTGGGAGCGGTCCGGGACGCGTTGTCCCGTACGTCGGCGGTGACGGAGGTACGGCCGTGGGGGTCGTCCTGCGAGGCGCGGGCGGCACGCCGCGCCGCCTTCTTCCGCTGCCGCAGCGAGACGGGGACGGCCCACAGCTGGTACTTGGCGCCCTCCTGGGTGAAGACCTCGCTGGAGTAGCCGGCGCGGATGTCGGCGACCGAGGCCCAGGGCAGCGTGATCGACCGGAACGGGTTGCGGATGCGCAGCCGCCGGTCGTTGACGTACACGGCGGGCCGGATCGTGAAGGCGACGATCAGCGGGACGGCGAGGACGATCCCCGCGAGCGCGAGCCAGGGAGTCCGGCCCTCGCCGCGGATCAGCGCGTCGCCGCCGAAGAGGACCGTGAGGATCAGCAGGAACACGCCGCTCGCGATGCCGAGGGGCGAGCGGAAGACGCGGTCGGCGAGCCGCTGCCCGGCCGCGGGCTTCGACTCGGCGCTCGCCTCGGGGGTCGGCTCGTCGCCCGCCTTCTCGGGGGTCGGCTCAGGGGTCGGCTCGGGGGTCGGCTCCGGGGTCGTCATGCCGCCGATTCTGCCTCAGCGGGCCGGGGAGGGCTCAGGCGGCCCGCGTGGCCACGAGATCCGCGTACAGGATGATGTTGTCGGGCCGGTGGCCGTCGACCAGCTCTCCGCCACAGGTGACGAGGCGCAGCTCGGGGCGCGTGGTGTCGCCGTACACCTTGGCCGTCGGGAAGGTCTTCTTGTCGACCTGCTCCAGCTCCCTGACCCGGAACACGGCGACCTTGCCGTCCACCCGGGTCACGGCGATCTCGTCGCCCACCCGGACCCGCGAGACGTTCTTCAGGACGGCCGGGCCGCGGGCGGTGTCGAAATGGCCGATGAGGACGGCGGGGCCGGTCTCGCCGGGCGTGACGCCCTTGTCGTACCAGCCGATGCGGTCGGCGTCCGCGACCGAGGGAACCTCGACGGTGCCGTCGGCGGCGAGCCCCAGCTCCAGGACGGGACCGGTGTCCACGCCCGCGCTGGGCACCTGAACGCGGACGGGCAGCGAGCGGGCCAGCGGCCGGGCGGGGGCGGTGCTCGCCGTCGGCGCGGAGGCGGTGGCGTCGGCGACGCGGGCGGGCGGGGTGGCGGCGGTGGGCGCCGCCCCGGCCGAACAGCCGACGAGCCCGGTGAGGGCGGCCACGACGAGGAGGGCCGCGGCGGTACGGGAACGGGGACGGGCGCTCACGGGACGACTCCGGACGGGGTGTGACCGGCCGCCGCACGGGTGCGGCGGCCGGTCTGGGGTGGAAGTGCTCCTGCTCGGGTCAAGGGCGAGGAGACGAGGGACGGCTCGGACGGCGAGACGGCTCGAACAGGACGGCTCAGACGCGAGCGGCCCGGCGGCGCAGGGCGACGAAGCCGAGGCCCACGGCGGTGGCCGAGGCCGCGCCCGCGCCGACGGCGATCAGGACGGTGGAGCCGCCCTCGGTGCCGGTCTCGGTGCCGAGCTCGGCACCGGCCGCGACGCCGCCGCGCGGGATGACGGAGGTCTGGCCCGCGTGCACGGTGGTGCCGTTGCCGCCGGTGAAGCCCGCCGTGCCGGTGGCGTTCGTGAGGACGCCCTTGACCGGGGCGAGCTTGCAGCCCTTCGGCAGCTTCGGGAAGGCGTGGGTGGCGCCCTTGGCCGTGCCGCCCTCGACCTTGGTGTGCAGCGACGGGGCGGTGCTGTTCGCGCCGACGATCCGGGCGACGATGCCGGCGCTCTTCGGCAGCGCGGGGTGCTTCCGGTCGAGCGTCGCGAAGACCTTGTCGGCGCCGTTGGCGTCCGCGGTGGTGAGCTTGGCCTTCGGGCCCTGCGGGCTCATGATCAGCTTGGCCTTCGTGCCCGCGCCGATGCTGACGGTCGTGCCGATCGTGCACGCGCCGAGCGTGTCCTTGTCGACCGGGGCGGGCTCGCCCTGGCCGTTGCTGCCCATGCCGTACGGCTGCGGGGCGGCCTGCTTCGACGAGCCGGGGACGTAGGCGGAGAACGAGCCGCCCTCGTGCAGGACGACGACGGCCTTGCCGAAGAAGTAGACCTTGGTGCCGGCGTGGACGTAGACGTAGCCGCCGCCCTTGTCGGTGGCGGTGTCGATGAGCTGAAGGCCGAAGACGCCGTTCTGCTTTCCGAGCTGGACGACGGTGCCGTCGGCGAGCCGGTAGATGCCGGGGACGCCGGGGGCGATGTTGCCGATCCAGTTGTGGATGGTGCCGTCCGGGTTCAGGACGAGGAACTCGCCGTTGTCCTGCCCGGCGGTGGAGCGGGTGTTCGCCTGGAGGACACCGACCGGGTGACCCTGCCGGAAGAGCTCGGCGCGGTAGTGCAGTGCGTTGACCTTGTAGATCTTGGCGACGGTGCCGGTGATGAGGGTCTGCGTACGGACGAGCGTGCCCTTCGCGGATCCGGCCGACGGCACGGCGGCCGGAGCCGAGGTCGCCGGAGCCGAGGTCGCCGGAGCCGTCGTCGCAGGAGCCGTCGTCGCAGGAGCCGTCGTCGCAGGAGCCGTCGTCGCAGGAGCCGTCGTCGCAGGAGCCGTCGTCGCAGGAGCCGAAACAAACGGAGCCGCGACGGTCGCGGTCGGAGCCGGCTTCGCGGTCGCCTCCGCGGCCGGCTTCCCGGCCGACGGCACGGCCTGCTTCGCGGCCACCGGCCCGTCGGCGGCGAGGGCGGCACCGGCGGTGAGCGCCGGAGTGGTGATCGCGACGCCCGCGACGAGGGCGACGGCGACGGCGGTGCGAAGGGCGGTGCGCATAACGACTCCTGTGATTCAGGTAGGTGGTCGGGTGAGTCGCATGCCGCTTTTTCTCGGTCCGACTGCTTCCGGTGAGGTCTGGCTGGCTGCAAGAAAAAATCTAATGATCTTGTATTCAGGACTCGTCCGCTCCACGTCACGGGCGTGTGACGGGAGTCACCACGCCGCAGCGCGGCCTGTGACCTCGGGCTCCATGACAGAGCTCCCCTGTACAGGTCGCTACGCGCGTAGATATGCTCGACTGGTGACCATGCCCACCACTGCATCCGCAGCTTCCGCATTCGCCGACGTGACGGCGTCCGACGGTGCGCTGCGCCGCTTCCTCCACGGGCTGCCCGGCGTCGACGCCGTCGGCCTGGAGGCGCGCGCCGCGTCCCTCGGCACCCGCTCGATCAAGACCACGGCGAAGGCCTATGCCATCGACCTGGCCATTTCCATGATCGACCTGACGACGCTCGAAGGCGCGGACACCCCGGGCAAGGTCCGGGCGCTCGCCGCGAAGGCCGTCAACCCCGATCCGACCGACCGTACGACCCCGACGACCGCCGCCGTCTGCGTCTACCCCGACATGGTGGCCACCGCCAAGGCCACCGTCGCGGGCTCCGGCGTCAAGGTCGCCTCGGTCGCCACCGCCTTCCCGGCCGGGCGCGCCGCGCTCCCCGTGAAGCTGGCTGACACCGCCGACGCCATCGCCGCGGGCGCCGACGAGATCGACATGGTCATCGACCGTGGCGCGTTCCTCGCGGGCCACTACCTGAAGGTCTACGAGCAGATCGCCGCGATCAAGGCGGAGTGCGGCGACCGCGCCCGCCTCAAGGTGATCTTCGAGACCGGCGAGCTGTCCACGTACGACAACATCCGCCGCGCCTCCTGGCTCGGCATGATGGCCGGCGCGGACTTCATCAAGACCTCGACCGGCAAGGTCGCGGTCAACGCCACCCCCGCCAACACCCTGCTCATGCTGGAGGCCGTGCGCGACTTCCGCGCGCAGACCGGCGTGCAGATCGGCGTGAAGCCGGCCGGTGGCATCCGCAACACCAAGGAAGCGATCAAGTTCCTGGTGCTCGTCAACGAGACCGTGGGCGAGGACTGGCTGGATAACCACTGGTTCCGCTTCGGCGCCTCCAGCCTGCTCAACGACCTGCTGATGCAGCGCCAGAAGCTGGCTACCGGCCGCTACTCCGGCCCCGATTACGTGACGGTGGACTGATCAACATGGCATCTGCATTCGAGTACGCGCCGGCGCCCGAGTCCCGGTCCGTCGTCGACATCGCCCCCTCCTACGGCCTGTTCATCGACGGCGAGTTCGTCGAGGCGGCCGACGGCAAGGTCTTCAAGACCGTCTCCCCCTCCACCGAGGAGGTCCTGTCCGAGGTCGCCCAGGCGGGCACCGAGGACGTGGACCGCGCGGTGAAGGCGGCGCGGAAGGCGTTCGAGAAGTGGTCGGCGCTGCCCGGCTCCGAGCGCGCCAAGTACCTCTTCCGGATCGCCCGGATCATCCAGGAGCGCAGCCGCGAGCTGGCCGTCCTGGAGACCCTGGACAACGGCAAGCCGATCAAGGAGACGCGCGACGCGGACCTCCCGCTGGTCGCCGCGCACTTCTTCTACTACGCGGGCTGGGCCGACAAGCTCGACCACGCCGGCTACGGCGCGAACCCGCGCCCGCTGGGCGTGGCGGGCCAGGTCATCCCCTGGAACTTCCCCCTCCTGATGCTGGCGTGGAAGATCGCCCCGGCGCTCGCGACGGGCAACACGGTCGTCCTGAAGCCGGCCGAGACGACCCCGCTCTCCGCTCTGTTCTTCGCGGACATCTGCCGCCAGGCCGGGCTGCCGAAGGGCGTCGTCAACATCCTTCCCGGTTACGGGGACGCCGGCGCCGCGCTGGTCGAGCACCCGGACGTGAACAAGGTCGCCTTCACCGGCTCGACCGCGGTCGGCAAGTCCATCGCGCGCTCGATCGCCGGTACGCACAAGAAGGTCACCCTCGAACTGGGCGGCAAGGGCGCGAACATCGTCTTCGACGACGCCCCCATCGACCAGGCCGTCGAGGGCATCGTCACCGGCATCTTCTTCAACCAGGGCCAGGTCTGCTGCGCGGGCTCGCGCCTGCTGGTCCAGGAGTCGATCCAGGACGAGCTGCTCGACAGCCTGAAGCGCCGTCTCTCCACGCTCCGCCTCGGCGACCCGCTGGACAAGAACACCGACATCGGCGCCATCAACTCCTCCGAGCAGCTGGCCCGCATCACCTCGCTGGTGGAGCGGGGCGAGGCGGAGGGCGCAGAGCGCTGGACCGCCGCCTGCGAGATCCCGTCGGCCGGTTACTGGTTCGCCCCGACGCTCTTCACGGGCGTCACGCAGGCGCACACGGTCGCCCGCGACGAGATCTTCGGCCCGGTCCTGTCGGTGCTGACGTTCCGCACGCCGGACGAGGCCGTGGCGAAGGCCAACAACAGCCAGTACGGCCTGTCCGCCGGCATCTGGACGGAGAAGGGCTCCCGCATCCTCGCGGTGGCGTCCAAGCTCCGCGCCGGTGTCGTCTGGGCCAACACGTTCAACAAGTTCGACCCGACCTCGCCCTTCGGCGGCTACAAGGAGTCGGGCTTCGGCCGCGAGGGTGGCCGTCACGGTCTGGAGGCCTACCTCGATGTCTGAGAAGACCGAGCAGCGACTGAGCGTTTTCAAGACCTACAAGCTGTACGTCGGGGGCAAGTTCCCCCGCTCCGAGAGCGGCCGGGTGTACGAGGTGACGGCTAAGACATCAGCCGCGAACGCTGCGGGCACGGGCAAGTGGCTGGCGAACGTGCCCCTCTCCTCCCGCAAGGACGCCCGTGACGCGGTCGTCGCCGCCCGCAAGGCCTTCGGCGGCTGGGCGGGCGCGACCGCGTACAACCGCGGCCAGATCCTCTACCGCGTCGCCGAGATGCTGGAGGGCCGCCGCGAGCAGTTCGTCCGCGAGGTCGCGGACGCGGAGGGCCTGTCGAAGGCGAAGGCGGCCGTGGTCGTCGACGCGGCGATCGACCGCTGGGTCTGGTACGCGGGCTGGACCGACAAGATCGCCCAGGTCGTGGGCGGCGCCAACCCGGTCGCGGGCCCGTACTTCAACCTCTCCTCGCCCGAGCCGACGGGCGTCGTCACCGTCGTCGCCCCCCAGGACTCGTCGTTCCTGGGACTGGTCTCGGTGATCGCCCCGGTGATCGCGACGGGCAACACGGCCGTGGTGATCGCGTCCGAGAAGTCACCCCTCCCGGCGCTCTCGCTGGGCGAGGTGCTCGCCACCTCCGACCTGCCGGGCGGTGTCGTGAACATCCTCTCCGGCAAGGCCTCCGAGATGGGCCCGCACCTCGCGGCCCACCAGGACGTCAACGGGATCGACCTGACGGGCGCGACCGAGGGCGACCTCGCCCGTGACCTGGAGATCGCGGCGGCGGACAACCTGAAGCGCGTACTGCGTCCCCGTACCGAGGACTTCGCCGAGTCCCCGGGCACGGACCGCATGACCGCCTTCCTGGAGACCAAGACGGTCTGGCACCCGACGGGCTCGCTGGGCGCGAGCGGCTCCTCGTACTAGACCCCGCACGAGGAACGGCCCCCGGGACACCCCGGGGGCCGTTCCTCGTGCCTCGACGGGGCTACGGAAGCAGCCGCTGCGTCAGCGGACCCGCCACCGGCAGGTCCGCGACCGCCCCGCCCTGCGTGAGGTGGTCGGTCACCAGGTTGGTGCCGACGGGCTTGAAGTCGGCGACCTGGGTGCCGAGGCCGTTGTCGAGCGGATCGACGCCCGTCTTGGCCAGCGGGTCGAGCTGGAGGCGGGTCAGCGGGCCGAGGCCGTGGGTGACGCCGCTCAGCGCGCCCGCCCCGGCAGCGGCGGCGTCCGTCCGGGTCAGCGAGTCGACGGGCAGCGGCACCGGGGCGACCGCCTGGGCCGCCGCGCCCGCGCCGAGCACCGCGGCACCGGCCGCCGTGACGGTGAGCCCGGCCTTGAGCAGGGCACTGCGACGAGGGGTCCGGGGTTCTGCGTGACGCGCCATGAGAATCCTTCCAGGAGGTGATGGAGCGGGCACCGACAGTAGTTGAGGTGTGATGCTCGATACCAACGGCCTTCCTCGGGGGTCCACCGCACGGGGGAATGGTTCACACTGGTGTCCCGTGAGTTCCCTACCGATCCCGACCCGCGTCGTCCTGCTCTCCGGCCCCTCCGGCTCCGGCAAGTCGTCGCTCGCCGCCGTCGCCGGCCTCCCGGTCCTGCGCCTCGACGACTTCTACAAGGAGCACGACGACCCGTCGCTCCCGCTCGTCGACGGCAGCGCGGACATCGACTGGGACTCCCCACGGTCCTGGGACGCGGACGCCGCCGTCTCCGCCATCGTCGAACTGTGCCGTACGGGGCGGACCGACGTCCCCGTGTACGACATCGCCACCAGCTCCCGCGTGGACCGCGAGCGGCTCGACATCGAGCGCACCCCGCTGTTCGTGGCGGAGGGGATCTTCGCGGCCGAGATCGTGTCCCGCTGCCGTGAGCTCGACGTCCTCGCCGACGCGCTCTGCCTGCGCGGCCGACCCTCGACGACGTTCCGCCGCCGGCTCCTCCGGGACCTCAGGGAGGGCCGGAAGTCCGTGCCGTTCCTGCTGCGCCGCGGCTGGCGTCTGATGCGCTCCGAGCGGGCGATCGTGGCCCGCCAGACGGAGCTGGGCGCGCACGCCTGCGCCAAGGACGAGGCCCTGGGCCGCCTCGCCGCCGCCGCGGCGGGCCGGCACTGCACGCCGACGCCGCGCTGACCCGGTAGGGACCGCAACCCGCACGCACGACAGCGCGGGTCGGACGAGGCCCCCCGGCTCGTCCGACCCGCGCTGTCTTACCCCGTACCCCCGTACGGTCCCCCGTGCCCCCCGCAGGCCCCGTTTCCCCCGTAGGCCCCCGTGGGTCTTTCCCCCCGGCCTTCAGGCCACCAGCTCGCCGAAGGACTCTTCCTCGTCACGGCCGAAGCTCAGCACCTCGTCGTCGCGCAGTCGCCGCAGCGAGCGCCAGATGCTCGACTTCACCGTGCCGACACTGATGTCCAGGATCTCCGCGATCTCCGGATCGGTCCGGCCCTCGTAGTAGCGCAGCACCAGCATCGTCCGCTGGAGCTCGGGCAGCCGGGCCAGCGCCTGCCACAGCACGGCGCGCAGCTCCGTGCCGCGCATCGCGTCCGTCTCGCCGACCGTCTCGGGCAGTTCCTCGGTCGGGTACTCGTTGAGCTTGCGCCGGCGCCAGGCGCTGATGTGCAGATTGGTCATCGTCCGGCGGAGGTAGCCGCCGACCGCGGCCTTGTCGCTGATCCGGTCCCAGGCGCGGTACGTGGAGAACAGCGCGCTCTGGAGCAGGTCCTCGGCCTCGAAACGGTCACCGGTCAGGTGGTAGGCGGTGGCGTACAGGGAGGCACGACGCTCCTGGACGTAGGCCGTGAACTCGGCCTCCGAACAGGAACGCTCCCCCGTGACCTCCCCGTACGCCGCTCCCCCGTCAGCAATGGCCACCATGTACGGCGCCTTGCGCTGACGCCCGACGCTGCGAACGCACCCCCGCCCGTTCACCGCGCCGGACTTCTCGGTGCTCCGCACGACGTCGTGGAGACGCGTGACTACTGCGCTTGAGGTGGTGCTGTGCAGTGCGTTCATCGTGCGCCCCCCGTCGGTCGGAGTGTGTTTCGGTCCGTGTGCCAAGAAGCTTGCCCATCGGACTTCATCGCGGTGTCCGCCGACTGTCACAGCCGTGTCACAGGGGACGGAACAGAAGCGAGTCCACGAGCGGTCGTCCTCGGACGGCC
The DNA here is from genome assembly GCF_042717315.1 of Streptomyces sp. NPDC058650. Taxonomy (NCBI): domain Bacteria; kingdom Bacillati; phylum Actinomycetota; class Actinomycetes; order Kitasatosporales; family Streptomycetaceae; genus Streptomyces; species Streptomyces sp. NPDC058650. The sequence goes on along the minus strand of NZ_JBHXRL010000005.1, from coordinate 31,430 downwards.
GCATGCGACAGAATGACGGCGTGCCTTTTCTGCTGCTGATCGAGGACGACGACGCCATCCGCACGGCCCTCGAACTCTCCCTGTCCCGGCAGGGCCACCGGGTGGCCACCGCCGCGACGGGTGAGGACGGCCTCCTGCTGCTGCGTGAGCAGCGGCCGGACCTGGTCGTGCTCGACGTCATGCTGCCCGGCATCGACGGTTTCGAGGTCTGCCGGCGCATCCGCCGCACCGACCAGTTGCCGATCATCCTGCTGACCGCGCGCAGCGACGACATCGACGTGGTCGTGGGCCTGGAGTCCGGGGCCGACGACTACGTCGTGAAGCCGGTGCAGGGCCGGGTCCTCGACGCCCGTATCCGGGCCGTCCTGCGGCGCGGCGAGCGGGAGTCGACGGACTCCGCGACCTACGGCTCGCTCGTGATCGACCGGTCCGCGATGACGGTCACCAAGAACGGCGAGGACCTCCAGCTCACCCCGACCGAGCTGCGGCTGCTCCTGGAGCTGAGCCGGCGGCCCGGCCAGGCGCTCTCCCGGCAGCAGTTGCTGCGGCTCGTGTGGGAGCACGACTACCTGGGCGACTCGCGGCTCGTCGACGCCTGTGTGCAGCGGCTGCGCGCCAAGGTGGAGGACGTGCCGTCCTCGCCGACGCTCATCCGTACCGTCCGCGGCGTCGGTTACCGGCTGGACGTTCCTGCGTGAGCAAGGGGATCCTCGCGCGGCTGCGGCTCTCCAGCCTGCGGCTGCGGCTCGTCGTCGTCTTCGCCCTGGTCGCGCTCACCGCCGCCGTCGCCGCCTCCGGCATCGCGTACTGGCTCAACCGCGAGGCCGTGCTGACCCGTACCCAGGACGGGGCGCTCAACGACTTCCGGCAGGAGATGCAGAACCGGGCGGCGACGCTGCCGCTGCGGCCCACCGAGGACGATCTGCGGCGGACCGCCGAGCAGATGGCGAGCGGCAGCGCCGGCTACCAGGTGCTGCTGCTCGGCGAGCGGGCCGCGGGCAAGCCGATCGTCGGCGCCTCCGACCCGGACGACTTCACGCTCGCCGACGTGCCGCGCTCGCTGCGGGACGCCGTGGACACCGAGCGGCCGGTGACGGAGGCCAACCCGTATCCGTACCACCTGTTCTGGCAGCGCACGGAGCGGAACGGGACGCCGTACCTGGTCGGCGGGACGCGGATCGACGGCGGCGGGCCCGCCGGGTACATGTTCAAGTCGCTGGCCGCGGAGAAGGCCGATCTGAACTCGCTCGCCTGGTCGTTGGGGATCGCGACGGCGCTCGCGGTGGCCGGCTCCGTGCTGCTCGCGCAGGTCGCGGCGACGACCGTGCTGCGCCCGGTGCACCGGCTCGGCGAGGCGGCCAAGCAGCTCGGCGAGGGGAAGCTCGACACCCGGCTGCGGGTCACCGGCGCGGACGAACTGGCCGATCTGACCCGTACCTTCAACAGCGCGGCCGAGTCGTTGCAGAAGAAGGTCGCGGACATGAGCGCGCGGGAGGAGTCCAGCCGGCGCTTCGTGGCCGACATGTCGCACGAGCTGCGGACCCCGCTGACCGCGCTGACCGCCGTCACGGAGGTCCTGGAGGACGAGCAGGACTCGCTCGACCCGATGATCGCCCCGGCGGTGGCGCTGGTGGTCAGCGAGACCCATCGCCTCAACAACCTGGTGGAGAACCTGATGGAGGTGACCCGCTTCGACGCGGGCACCGCCCGGCTCGTCCTCGACGAGGTGGACATCGCCGACCAGATCACCGCGTGCATCGACGCGCGGGCCTGGCTGGACGCGGTCGATCTCGACGCCGAGCGGGGGATCGTGGCGCCGCTCGACCCGCGCCGCCTCGACGTGATCCTGGCGAACCTCATCGGGAACGCGCTGAAGCACGGCGGTTCGCCGGTCCGGGTCTCGGTCCGCACCGAGGACGACGAGCTGGTCATCGCGGTGCGCGACCACGGTCCCGGCATCCCCGAGGAAGTGCTGCCGCACGTCTTCGACCGCTTCTACAAGGCGAGCGCCTCCCGGCCCAGGTCGGACGGGAGCGGGCTCGGCCTGTCGATCGCCATGGAGAACGCGCTGATCCACGGCGGTTCGATCACGGCCGCCAACTCGACCGGCGAGGACGGGGCGGTGGACGGCGCGGTGTTCGTGCTGCGGCTGCCCCTGGACGCCTCGGGGATCACCCGCGAGGTACAGACCCGCAGCAGCCAGGGCGAGGTGGAGGAAGCGTGAGGCGCCGCACCTTCGACCGTACGGCCACCGGTGGATCGACCGGTGGCCGGTCGATCCGTTCCCGATCGGTAGGCAGACGATCGGTCGGTACGGGCGTCCTGGCGGCCGCCGCGCTGACCGTGCTCGTCACCGGCTGCGGCATCAGGACGACGTCCGTCCCGGTGGACGCGGGCGCGGCCCCGTCCCGGGTCCCGTGCAGCGTGACCGGCGAGAGCGTCTCGGCGACGGCCGCGCAGGGGGTGCCCGTCCGGGTGTTCCTGGTGTGCGGCTCGCAGCTGGAGGCCGTGGACCGCAGGACCCCGCTGCCGGAGGAGAAGGCGGGCGGCGATCCGTTGGTGACGGCCAAGGGGCTGCTCGCGCAGCTCCTCGCCGAACCCTCCGACGACGAGCGGCATGCCGGGTTCACGACCGCGGTGCGCGGTCCGCTCGTGGTCGGCGGCGGGGACAAGGGCGACCCGGCGGGCACGCTGCGGCTGAGCCGGCAGCCCGAGGACCTGACGCCGGTCGCGCTCTCGCAGATCGTCTGTACGTTCTCGGCGAGCTCGGCGGGCGCGGGCGACCACACGGTCCTCCTCGGCGGCCCCGGCCCGTACGCGCCGAAGCGCTACCGGTGCACGACGGAACTGAAGGAGCGCCCGGAGTCCACTCCGCCGACGACCGCCCCTCCGGCAGCGGCGACGGCCACCCCCACCGGCACCCCGACCGGCCAGGCGACCGGCTCCACGGCCCCGGAGACCACGCCCGCGGGCTGAGCCGATCGGGCCCGCTCCGTAGGTCGCCTCCGACCCGGCGGAACCGATTCCGCCGTGGTGGGCGTCTTGGGGGGCGTGCAGCGTCAAGGTTCGGGCGGCAGTGCCGCCGTGGTCGTCCGCGTGGTGGGGTTCATCGGCCTCCTCGCGCATCTGCTGCTCGTCGCCTGGGTCGGCCTGCGGCCACGGGACGTGGCCTGGGTGACCGCGCCGAACACGATCCCGCTGGCCGGGCTCCGGGCCGATCTGGCCCTCGGCGGCGCCGAGGCGGCCCGGCTGATCGGCGAGGGACTGCTGCTCCTGGCCCCGCTCGGGGTGCTGCTCCCGATGGCCGACGGGCGGCTCGACGTCTCCCGCTGGGCCTCGCTGGCCCGGACGACCGCCGCCGGCGCGCTGGTGTCGCTGGCCGTGGAGCTGCTGCAGACCGCCGTACCGGGTCAGGTCGTGGACGTGGACTCCGTACTCCTCAACACCGCCGGGGTGGCGCTCGCCCATGTCCTCTTCGTGCCGGTCGGTCGGGCGCGGCTGCGCCGCAGGTCGGCTGCGGTTCGGGTCGAGTCCTCCGCTGGGGCCGGTCCGGGTGAGGGTTCCCCCCTCCTGCGGAACGAGACGCCTCAGGGTCCGACCCCGACGATTCCCAGGGTCCCGATCGCCCGGTAGACCGACGCTTCGTCCCCCCTCCCGGCGGCACCATGGAGTCATCGGGAGCCCGACGGAGCGGCTCCCGGACAACGACTCCGAAGGAGCCCACCATGGCCGCTCTCGTCCGCCCTCGTGAAGGACGCATGATCGGTGGAGTGTGCGCGGCGCTGGCCCGGCGCTTCGGCACCTCCGCGACGACGATGCGTGTGATCTTCCTGGTCTCGTGTCTGCTGCCCGGCCCGCAGTTCCTCATCTACCTGGCGCTGTGGGTGTTCCTGCCGCAGGAGAAGAGCGCGAGCACGGCCTGGTAGCGCGCGGCCGCACACACGCCGAAGGGGCGCGTGCCCGGGATTCCGGGTGCGCGCCCCTTCGGCGTGTGCGGTCGGTGTCAGCCGAGGGCGCCGCCCACCGGCAGGCCGCCGAGCAGGCCCATGACCGGGCCGAGCGGGGTGGCGCCGAGGCCGCCGGCCGCCGCGTCGAGCGGGAGGTTCTGGGTGGCCTGGCCGGCGGCGACCGGGAGGGTCTTCACGCCCTGGTCGACGCCCTGGCCGAGGGCGCCCTGACCGGCACCGAGGGACTCGCCGGCACCGTCAGGGAGCGTGGTGAGGCCGTCACCCAGCGGGACGGCCTGGGTCACCGTGCCCAGCGCGTCGGCGCCGACGGGCAGGGACGGCGCTGCGGAGGCCGTACCCGCGGCGGCGGCGGCGAAAGCGGCACCGAGAGCGGCGACACCGAGCTTCTTGGCGGCAGACTGCTTCATCTGAAAATCTTCCTTGGGGCATCCGGGGGCTTCGTGGAAAGCCGGGAGGGGAAATCCTGGGAATGCAGAGCGGCTCTGCAACCTAACCAGTGGAAGACGCCTCCGCAAACACCGGAAAGCGACCGGGTGTCGCGCCGACCCGGTCGCTCCGAACCCCTTCGACAGGGCGGTCCTCAGCCCTCCGTACGGGAAGCGTCGCTGGTCGCGGCGGTCTGCTGGAACAGCCATTCGGACTTGAGCTCGGCATATCCCGGCTTGATCACGTCGTTGATCATGGCCAGGCGTTCATCGAAAGGAATGAACGCTGATTTCATCGCATTGACGGTGAACCACTGCATGTCGTCGAGCGTGTATCCGAATGCTTCGATCAGCAGCTCGAATTCCCGGCTCATGCTCGTACCGCTCATCAGCCGGTTGTCGGTGTTGACGGTGGCGCGGAAGTGCAGCTTGCGGAGCAGGCCGATCGGATGCGCGGCGTACGAGTCGGCGGCGCCGGTCTGGAGGTTGGAGGTGGGGCACATCTCCAGGGGGATCCGCTTGTCGCGGACGTAGGCGGCGAGCCGGCCGAGGCGGACCGAGCCGTCCTCCGCGACCTCGATGTCGTCGATGATCCGGACGCCGTGCCCGAGCCGGTCGGCGCCGCACCACTGGAGCGCCTGCCAGATGGAGGGCAGCCCGAAGGCCTCGCCCGCGTGGATCGTGAAGTGGTTGTTCTCCCGCTTGAGGTACTCGAAGGCGTCGAGGTGACGGGTGGGCGGGTAGCCGGCCTCGGCGCCCGCGATGTCGAAGCCGACGACGCCGGTGTCGCGGTAGCGGTTGGCGAGTTCGGCGATCTCCAGGGCGCGGGCGGCGTGCCGCATGGCGGTCAGCAGGGCGCCGACCCGGATGCGGTGGCCGTTGGCCCTGGCCCGCCGCTCGCCCTCGCGGAAGCCCTCGTTGACGGCCTCCACGACCTCTTCGAGGGTGAGACCCGCCTCCAGGTGCTGTTCGGGGGCGTAGCGCACCTCCGCGTACACGACCCCGTCCTCGGCGAGGTCGACCGCGCACTCGGCGGCGACCCGGACGAGGGCTGCACGGGTCTGCATGACGGCGCAGGTGTGCGCGAAGGTCTCCAGGTACCGCTCCAGGGAGCCGGAGTCGGCGGCCTCGCGGAACCAGATGCCGAGCTTGTCGGGCTCGGTCTCGGGGAGCTGTTCGTAGCCCTGCTCGCGGGCGAGTTCGATGACCGTGCCGGGGCGCAGGCCGCCGTCGAGGTGGTCGTGGAGCAGCACCTTCGGGGCACGGCGGATCTGGTCCGCGGTGGGGACGTTGGGGGTCTGGCTCGTCATTGCCGCACTCTAGCGCCTACGCGCGTAGAGCGCGCCTCGTGGCGCCGTATCCGTGCCCGGATTTCTCGCGTGCGGGACGGCGGGGCCCCAACCTAGGCTGCCGGTATGACTTCTCAGGCGACCGAGTCCGAACTGCCGCGCGTCCACGGCTTCCTGTCCGGCTTCCGCCGCCGGCAAGCGGCTCGTACGGTCGACTTCCCCGGCGGCTTCGCGGTCTTCGACGACGCGTACGCGCTGTCGCGGGGGAACAACCACCTGCTGGTCGACGGGCCGGTCGACCCCGAGGCGCTGCCGGGTCTCGCGGACGAGGTCCAGGGCTCCCTCCCGTACCGCCATGTGCAGGTCCTCGACGAGGCGGTCGCCGCGGCCTGCCGGGAGCCGATGGAGCGGGCCGGTTACGGGCACTCGGCCTCCTTCGTCATGTGCCACCGGGGCCCGGTGCCCGCCCACGGCGGGGCGCGGGAGGTGGACATGGACGTGCTGCGGGAGCCCGCCATCGCGTCCTGGAGCCGCTTCGCGCCGCAGGCATCGCCGGAGTACGTCCGCGACCTGGTGGAGCGGCGGGCGGCCCGGCGGCGGGGCGCCGAGGCCGTGCGGTTCCTCGCCTCGTACTCCGCCGACGGGGAGGTGGCGGCGTGGGTCGACCTCTACATGGACCCGGCGGCCGGGATCGCGCAGATCGAGGACCTGGTCACGGCCGAGGCCCACCTCGGGCAGGGCCACGCCGGTGCCGTCCTGGACACGGCACTCCGCATGGCCGCGGACGCGGGCTGCACCACCCGCTTCCTGACGGCACGCCCGACGGACTGGCCGCACCGCTGGTACGGCCGCAAGGGCTTCGAGGTCGTCGGGAGCGCGACCCGCTTCGAACGGGCTTAGGCGCGGCGGGCGTTCGGCCCACCGACGATACGTAACAGTGACCGCGTGTACGGGTGGCGTACACCTCGGCTTCTGAGACTGTTCCACCATGGCGCACTACGCACTCGTGGGGCCGTCCGAGGCACGGAGACCCCGGCTCGGCCGTCCTGTTGGAGGTTCCCGGTCGGCGGCGGTGGGCGGCGTGGTGCTGCTGCTGCCCGACGGTGAGCCGATGTCGGGACGGCGCGCTTCGGCGCGGGCGCACCTGGGGGTCCTGCCGGTCGGGCGGGCGCTCGTCAGGGACGGGCGGGCGGAGGGGCTCGTCGGGCATGTCGTGCGCTACCGGGGGCGCGGCTGGAACGGCACGGACGCGGAGCTCGCGGCCGACGCCTCCTGGGCGGTCGCGGAGGCGGTCCGCCGGTACGGCGACGTCCCGGTCTGTCTCGTCGGCCACGGGATGGGCGCGCGGGCGGCGTTGCGGGCCGCCGGGCACGACGCGGTCGGCGCGGTCGTGGCGCTGGCGCCGTGGCTGCCGGAGGACGACGTGGCGGCGGAGCCGGAGCCGGTGCGGCAGCTGGTGGGGCGCCGGGTGCTGATCGTGCACGGCACGAACGACGCCCGTACGGACCCCGAGCTGTCGTTCCGTTTCGCGGCGCGGGCGAAGAAGGCCAACCGCGACACGTGCCGCTTCGAGGTCCACTCGGACGGGCACGCGCTGCGCCAGTACGCGGCCGAGGTCCAGGCGCTCGCCGCGGACTTCGCCCTCGGCGCGCTCTTCGCCCGGCCGGTGGCCCGGCCCGTGACGGACGCGCTGGCCGCACCCCCGCCGCTGGGCCTGCGGATGCCGCTCGCGGTGGGGTTCGGGAACCGCCGTCCCTAGGGGGTGTCCGGAAAGTAGCGCCGTCTGCCCGGAGGGCAGGAGCCGCGGCGTCTGGTGCGTGCGATCGCAAGGCGCCGGGATGCCCTCGTAGCGGGCTACGTGGGCATTTCGGCAACGCGGCGAGCGTGCGTGCCGGACGCCGCGGCTCAGGCGGGACTTTCCGGACACGGCCTAGGGGAGCAAGTGGCCTCGCCTGCTCAGGAGGAACTTCTTGAAGGCGGCCACCGGGGCCGTGTCCGGGTGGCCGTCGAGCCAGGCGACGCCGATCTCGCGGGCCGCGCGCGGCGCGGTGACGGTGAGTTCGACGACGCCGGGGCGCGGGACCGCGGGCGGCGGCAGGAGGGCGACGCCGAGGCCCGCGGCGACCAGGCCGCGGAGGGTCTCGGCCTCCTCGCCCTCGAAGGCGACGCGGGGCTTGAAGCCGGCTTCGGCGCACAGGTCGTCGGTGATGCGGCGGAGCCCGTATCCCGGTTCCAGGGTCACGAAGGTCTCGTCGGCGGCCTCGGCGAGGCGGACGCGGCGGCGGCCCGCGAGGCGGTGGTCGTCCGGGACGACGAGCCGCAGCCGCTGCTCGTCGAGGCGCCGGGCCACCAGGTCGGGGGCGTCCGGCACCGGTGAGGTGAGGCAGAGGTCGAGGTCGCCGGCCCTGAGCCGCTCGATCATGGCCTCGCCGTAGTTCTGGACGAGGGTGAAGCGGACGCGCGGGTGGTCGACGCGGAAGGCGCGGATGAGGGCGGGGACGGTCTCGGAGCCCATGGTGTGGAGGAAGCCGAAGGCGACGCGGCCCGCGGTGGGGTCGGCGTCGGCCCGTACGGTGTCGGCGGCCCGCTCGACCTCGGCGAGCGCCTTCTCGGCTGCGGTGAGGAAGCGGCGGCCGGCCGGGGTGAGGGAGACGGTGCGGCCACGGCGGGCGAAGAGGGCGACGCCGAGGTCCTGTTCGAGCCGGACCATCGCACGGGAGAGCGTGGACTGCGGCACACCCATCTCGGCCGCGGCCCGGGTCACGTGCTCGTGCCGGGCGACGGCGGCGAAGTACGCGAGCCGCGGGGCAAGCAGCAGTCCCATGTCTTCTTCGTTACTGTTCGGTGACAGCCGAGGCTGTGACCTGTACTCATGCGCCATGGGAACGATTACAGCAGTTCCGTGCATTGGACGCATGAAACGGACCGTCCTACGTTCGTGACATGCCTCCTGCCAGTACCAGGGCGGCCGCCACCCACGCGTCCGCCGACACCCGCCTCTCCCCCGGAGCCCCCGGCTACCGCCGGACGAGCCTCGCGCTCTTCGCCGCCGGACTGGCCGCCTTCGCCCTCCTCTACTCCACGCAGGCCCTCCTCCCGGCCATCTCGGCCGAGTTCGGCGCCACCGCGTCCGCCGCCTCGTGGACGGTCTCCGCCGCGACAGGCGCCCTCGCCCTGTGCGTCCTGCCGCTCAGCGCCCTCTCGGAGCGCTTCGGACGGCGCGCGATGATGACCGCCTCCCTCTCGGTCGCCGTCGCCGTCTCGCTCCTCGTGCCGTTCGCCCCCAGCCTGGAGTCCCTGATCGCGCTCCGCGCCCTCCAGGGCGCCGCGCTCGCCGGGCTCCCGGCCTCCGCGATGGCGTACCTCGCCGAGGAGGTCCGCCCCAAGGCGCTGATCGCGGCGATCGGCCTGTTCGTGGCGGGCAACTCGATCGGCGGCATGAGCGGGCGGATCGTGACCGGCTGGGTCGCCCAGATGTGGGGCTGGCGCGCGGGTCTGGCCGCCGTCGGCCTGACCTCGCTGCTCTGCGCGATCGCCTTCCGGGCGCTGCTCCCGAAGGCGCGGCACTTCACGCCGGGCCCGCTGAACCCGAGGGCGCTCGCGAGCGCCGTACGGACGCATCTGTCCGACCCGCTGCTCGTCCGGCTGTACGTGATCGGCGCGCTGTTCATGACGGTCTTCGGCGCGGTGTACACCGTGATCGGCTACCGCCTGGTCGAGGCGCCGTTCTCGCTCCCGCAGGGCGTGATCGGCTCGATCTTCCTGGTCTACCTGGTCGGTACGGTCGCCTCGGCCGCCGCCGGAAAGCTCGTCGGGCGGCTCGGCCGGCGCGGGGCGCTCTACCTGGCGGTCTCCACGACCGCCGCCGGCCTGCTGCTGTCGCTCGCCGACTCGCTCGCCGCGGTCCTGGCGGGCCTGGTCCTCATCACGGCCGGTTTCTTCGCGGGCCACGCGGTCGCGTCCTCCTCGGTGAGCCGTACGGCGAAGACGGGCCGGGCGCAGGCCTCGGCGCTCTACCAGTCCGCGTACTACCTCGGCAGCAGCGCGGGCGGCACGCTCGGCGCGATCGCCTTCCACGCCGGAGGCTGGGCGGGCACGGTCCTGATCGGCCTCGTCGCGGTCCTCGGCGTGGTCTCCGTGACGCTGTACGGCAGCCACAGCGCCCGGGTCGCGGCGCGGCGGCCGCGACTCGCCGCCGCCGCCTGCAACTGACCGGCTCACCCGGACGTCCTAAGCATCAGGACTCAAGGGGGAGTTGAAACGATCATGAAGCGAATAGCAAGCCGTGTGGGGAAGAGAGCGGGTATCGCGACCGGTCTCACGGCACTCGTCGTGCCGATGACGATCGCGCTCGGTGCGGCCCCGGCGCAGGCGGCGTCCTGCAACGTCACGACGGGGCCCTACCAGAAGCAGGTGGAGAAGTTCCTCGGGCGGACGGTCGACGGCCGCCAGTCGCTCGCCGACTGCAAGGCCATCCAGGCGTTCCAGTCGAAGCACGGCATCACCCCGGCCGCGGGGTACGCGGGGACGATCACCTGGCGCACGATGAACACGATGCTCCAGCAGAAGGCGGCCGGGACCAACCCCAACGCGGCCCGCAAGTGTCCGACCAACAAGGGCCGGATCGCCTGCGTCGACCTGACGCGGCAGCTGACCTGGATCCAGGACGGCTCGCGCCTCAAGTACGGGCCGGTGCCGGTGCGTACGGGCAAGGACGGCACGGAGACCCGTACGGGCGCCAAGAAGATCTACTGGCGGAACATCAACCACTGGTCGACGCTCTACCACGTCTCCATGCCGTACGCACAGTTCTTCGACGGCGGCCAGGCCTTCCACTCGACGACCAAGTCCATGTGGAACCCGCCGGGTTCGGGCGGCTGCGTGAACATGCGGTCGGCCGACGCCAAGGCGTACTGGAACCTGCTCAGGAACGGCGACGACGTCTTCGTCTACGGGCGCAAGCCGGGAACCTGACCGGGACTGTCAGTCGGCTGCGGTAGCTTCCCTCTCATCGGCACCGAACGGGTGCCGATGAGGGGTGAGTGGGGTATGGACCCGATGAGTGACGCCGCGGCCGTGACGACCGAAGATCTCGACAAGTACCGCAGGGAGCTGACCGGTTACTGCTACCGGATGCTCGGATCCTCCTTCGAGGCGGAGGACGCGGTACAGGACACGATGGTGCGGGCCTGGAAGGCCATCGGCACCTTCGAGGGCCGTTCCTCGCTGCGGTCCTGGCTGTACCGGATCGCGACCAACGTGTGCCTGGACGCGCTGAACGCGGGCAAGAAGCGGGCGCGGCCGATGGATCTGACCTCCCCGACGCCGGTCGCCCAGGCGCAGCTCGTCAAGCAGCCGGAGATCACCTGGCTGGAGCCGGTGCCGGACGGGCGGGTCCTGCCGTCGGTCGCCGACCCGGCGGAGACGGCCGTGCACCGGGAGACCGTGCGGCTCGCCTTCGTCGCCGCCCTCCAGCACCTGCCGCCCAAGCAGCGGGCCGTGCTGATCCTGCGCGAGGTGCTCGCCTGGAAGGCGAGCGAGGTCGCGGAGCTCCTCGGCCTCTCCGTCGCCTCGGTCAACAGCGCCCTCCAGCGGGCCCGGGCGACCCTGGCCGAGCAGGCGCCGGCCGTCTCCGACCCGGCGAACCCGCTGGACGAGGAGCAGAAGTCGCTCCTGGAGCGGTACGTCGCCGCCTTCGAGGGCTACGACATGAAGGCGCTGACCGCGCTCCTCCACGAGGACGCGACCATGTCCATGCCGCCGTACGACCTCTGGCTCCGGGGGCACGACGACATCGTCGGCTGGATGCTGGGCGTCGGCGAGGTCTGCGCCGGCTCGAAGCTGGTGCCGACCGTGGCGAACGGCTCCCCGGCGTTCGCGCAGTACCACCCGGACCCGGCGGGCGGCTTCGCGCCGTGGGCGCTGATCGTCCTGGAGCTCCGCGAGGGCAAGGTCGCCGGGATGGACTTCTTCCTGGACACCGAGCGCTGGTTCCCGCTCTTCGACCTGCCGACGCGGCTGGAGGCCTGATCGGCTAGACGCCTAAGGTTCCGTCCAACCCGGTCAGCAGGAGCAGGGCCCGCAGCTCGGGTCCCGCTCCGTGGAAGCGGATGCGGTGGCCCCGGCGGCCGGCCGCGAGCTTCAGGCGGGCGAGGGCGTCGACGGCCGCGAGGTCGGCGGGTGCGAGTGCGCCGACCTCGCAGACCACGTCACCTGGCGGGGCCGCGCCGAGTTCGGCGCAGAGGAGGGCCACCTCGTCCCCGGTGGGGCGGGCGGGCAGGGTCACGACGAGCGGCTGACTGATGTCCACATGCCTTGAGACCGGTCCGCGACCCGGAACTCATCGGCGGGGGCCCCGCGCGTACCTCTACGCTGTCGATCATGACTCACGAGCCTGTCGAACTGGTGATCTTCGACTGTGACGGTGTCCTGGTGGACAGCGAGCGGATCTACTGCCGCGTGGACCGGGAGGTGTTCGCCTCCCTCGGGGCGGAGTTCACCGAGGCGGAGATCGTCGAGCACTTCGTCGGCTCCTCCCACGAGCTCCTCACGTCGATCGTGGAGGAGCGCCGGGGCCGCCCGCTGGAACCCGACTGGAACGCGCCTTTCCGGCAGCGGTACGAGGACGCCCTCGACGCCGAGCTGACGGCCGTGGAGGGCGTCACCGACGTCCTGGACGCCCTGCCGCTCCCGTACTGCCTCGCCTCCAACGGCAGCCACACCAGCATCCGCGAGAACCTGGGCCGGGCGGGGCTGCTCGACCGCTTCGAGGGCCGGATGTTCAGCGCCCGCGACGTCGCGCGCGGCAAGCCCGCCCCGGACCTCTTCCTGCACGCGGCGGCCACGATGGGCGTGCCCCCGGAGCGCTGCGCGGTCGTCGAGGATAGCCCCTACGGCGTCCAGGCCGCCCGCGCGGCCGGCATGCGCGCCTTCGGCTACTGCGGCGGCCTGACGCGGGCGGACCGCCTCATAGGCCCGCGGACGGTCGTCTTCGACGACATGCGGGAGCTGCCGAAGCTGCTCCGGGAGCCGGTGTAGGCGTTCGCCCCACCGGCTCCCTTCGCTCGCCGGGCGCCGGACGCCGGGCGTCAGGCGTCAGGCGTCAGGAAATGCGGTCCAGGACGATCGGGTTCGCCGTGAAATCGGTGCCCGGTGCCGCGATGTCCCAGGAGTCGTTCAGGGACTTCAGTGCGTAGTCGAACTTCTCCGGGGTGTCGGTGTGGAGGGTCAGCAGGGGCTGGCCCGCCGTCACCGTGTCGCCCGGCTTCGCGTGCAGCTCGACGCCGGCGCCCGCCTGCACCGGGTCCTCCTTGCGGGCGCGGCCCGCGCCGAGGCGCCAGGCGGCGATGCCGATGTCGTACGCGTCGAGGCGGGTCAGGACGCCGGTCGACGGGGCGGTGACGACGTGCTGCTCGCGGGCGACCGGGAGGGTGGCGTCCGGGTCGCCGCCCTGGGCCGCGATCATCCGGCGCCAGACGTCCATCGCCGAGCCGTCGGCGAGCGCCTTCGCCGGGTCGGCGTCCTTGATGCCGGCCGCGTCGAGCATCTCGCGGGCGAGCGCGATCGTCAGCTCGACGACGTCCGCCGGGCCGCCGCCCGCCAGGACCTCGACGGACTCGCGGACCTCCAGGGCGTTGCCCGCGGTCAGGCCGAGCGGGGTCGACATGTCGGTGAGCAGCGCGACCGTCTTCACGCCGCTGTCGGTGCCGAGCTGGACCATGGTGGAGGCCAGCTCGCGGGCGTCCTCGATGGTCTTCATGAAGGCGCCGGTGCCGACCTTGACGTCCAGGACGAGCGAGCCGGTGCCCTCGGCGATCTTCTTCGACATGATCGAGGAGGCGATCAGCGGGATGGCCTCGACGGTGCCGGTGACGTCGCGGAGGGCGTAGAGCTTCTTGTCGGCGGGGGCCAGGCCGTCGCCGGCCGCGCAGATGACGGCGCCGGTGGTGTCGAGGACGTGCAGCATCTCCTCGTTGGAGAGCAGCGCACGCCAGCCCGGGATCGACTCCAGCTTGTCGAGCGTGCCGCCGGTGTGGCCGAGGCCGCGGCCGGAGAGCTGCGGGACGGCCGCGCCGCAGGCGGCGACGAGCGGGGCGAGCGGGAGGGTGATCTTGTCGCCGACGCCGCCGGTGGAGTGCTTGTCGGAGGTCGGGCGGGAGAGCGCGTCGAAGTTCATGCGCTCGCCGCTGGCGATCATCGCGGCGGTCCAGCGGGCGATCTCCGCGCGGTTCATGCCGTTCAGCAGGATCGCCATGGCCAGCGCGGACATCTGCTCGTCGGCGACGACGCCGCGGGTGTACGCGTCGATGACCCAGTCGATCTGCTCCGGGCTCAGCTCGCCCTTGTCCCGCTTCGTGCGGATGACGGAGATGACGTCCATGAGGTGGTGCCTCTTTCTACGCGCATAGAGGGGAAAGGGCGGAGCGGCCCTTCCATCGTGCCGGAAGGGCCGCTCCGAGGTGTTACTTGCGAAGGTGGTCCGGGCCGAACGCCTGCGGCAGCATCTCGGCCAGGGTCAGGAACCCGGCGGGCGTCTCCAGGACGAGTTCGGGACCCCCGAACTCGAACAGGAGCTGCCTGCACCGGCCGCACGGGACGAGGGACTCGCCCCGGCCGTCCACGCACACGAAGTGCGTCAGCCGGCCGCCGCCGGTCGCCTGGAGCTCGGAGACGAGACCGCACTCGGCGCACAGGCCCAGGCCGAAGGAGGCGTTCTCCACGTTGCAGCCGGAGACCGTCCGTCCGTCGTCCACGCGGGCCGCCGCGCCGACCGGGTAGCCCGAGTAGGGGGCGTACGCGCGGGACATGGCCTCGCGGGCCGTGACCCGCAGGGCCTCCCAGTCCGCTGCCGGAAGGGGCGTCGTCACTTGCCCTCGCCCTTCCGGTACGGCAAGCCGTCCGCCTTGGGCATGCGCAGGCGCTGGGCCGACAGGGCGAGCACGAGCAGGGTGGTGACGTACGGGGCCGCGTCGACGAACTGGCTCGGGACCTCGTCGGTCAGCGCGTACCAGAGGAAGAAGCCGGCGGAGAAGGCCGCGGAGATCACGCCGACCACGTACTTCTTCTTGTACAGCTGCCACAGGGCGGCGACCAGCAGCAGCAGGGCGACCAGCAGCAGCAGCGCGTGGACGTTCTCGGCGCCGCCGCGGAGCTTGAGGCTGTCGGTGAAGCCGAAGAGGCCCGCGCCGAGCGCCATGCCGCCGGGCATCCAGTTGCCGAAGATCATCGCGGCGAGACCGATGTAGCCGCGGCCGCCGGTCTGGCCCTCCTGGTAGATGCCGGTGGACACGATCGCGAGGAACGCGCCGCCGAGGCCCGCGAGGGCGCCGGAGACGGTGACGGCGATGTACTTGTACTTGTAGACGTTCACGCCGAGGGACTCGGCGGCGACCGGGTTCTCACCGCAGGAGCGCAGGCGGAGGCCGAAGGCGGTGCGCCAGAGCAGCCACCAGGTGGCCGGGATCAGCAGCAGGGCGACGACAGTCAGGAGCGACAGGTTCGTCACGAGGCCGCCGAGGATGCCGGCCAGGTCGGAGATGAAGAACCAGTGCTTGCCCTGGAGATCGGTCAGCCAGTCCGAAAGCCCCGGCACCGTGATCTCGTAGATCTGGTCGATGCGGGGGGACTGCTTGGAGGAACCGCCCTCCGCCTCGGCGAACGTGAAGTTCGACAGGTACTGGGTGAAGCCGACCGCGAGGATGTTGATCGCCACACCGGAGACGATGTGGTTCACGTTGAACGTGACGGTGATGATCGCGTGCAGCAGACCGCCGAGCGCGCCGCCGAGGAGACCGACGAGGACGCCCGTCCACGGGCCCCACTGGTATCCGGCCCAGGCGCCGAACCAGGTGCCGAGCACCATCATGCCTTCGAGGCCGATGTTGACGACGCCCGCGCGCTCGGCCCACAGACCGCCGAGACCGGCGAGACCGATCGGCACGGCGAGCTTGAGCGCACCCGAGACCTGGCCCACCGAGGTGAGGTCGTTGGCCCCGGAGACGGCCCGGACGAAGGAGAAGAGCAGGAGACCGGCCGCGACGATCAGCATGATCCACGGCAGGGTGAGCTTGCGGCGTCCGCCGCCCTTGGGCGCGGCGCTCGGCTTGGTGACAGTGCCGGTGCTCATGCCGAGACCTCCTTGTCGGTCTTGATGGCGCCGCCGGCGGCGAGTTCCTCGCCGACCTTCTGCTGCTGGCGGCGGAGGCCGTAACGGCGGACGAGCTCGTACGAGACGACGACCGCGATCACGATGATGCCCTGCATGATCTTGGTGATCTCCTTCGGATACCCGTAGGTGTCGAGGGAGCTGGACGCCTTGTCGAGGAACGCGAAGAGCAGCGCCGCGAAGAAGATCCCGACCGGGTGGTTACGGCCGAGCAACGCGATGGTGATGGCGGTGAAGCCGACGCCGACGGGGAAGTCGAGGCTGTACGTGTGGGACTCGCCGAGCAGCGTCGGCATGCCGG
Organism: Streptomyces sp. NPDC058650; assembly: GCF_042717315.1. Classification (NCBI taxonomy): domain Bacteria; kingdom Bacillati; phylum Actinomycetota; class Actinomycetes; order Kitasatosporales; family Streptomycetaceae; genus Streptomyces; species Streptomyces sp. NPDC058650. Next base: position 15,282 of record NZ_JBHXRL010000005.1, on the reverse strand, counting down.
CGAGGCCGGCCAGCGCGCCCGACAGCAGCATCGAGGTGAGGATCATCTTCTTGGCGTCGACGCCGCTGGCCTGGGCGGCGGACTCGCTGGCGCCGGTGGCGCGCAGGTCGAAGCCGAACCGGGTGCGGTTGAGGGTGAACCAGTAGACGACGCCGAGGGCGAGCGCGACGAACGTGAAGCCGTAGATGACTCCGTTGCCCTCGCCCATGTCGATGCCCGGGAACCAGCCGGACTCGGAGATCTCACCGGTGGTGAGGTTGTTCGAGCCCTCCGGCTGGACGCCGAAGTTCTTCGGCAGGATCAGATAGGCCACCAGCGAGGTCGCGATGGCGTTCAGCATGATCGTCGAGACGACCTCGGAGACACCGCGGGTGGTCTTCAGGATGCCGGCGATGCCGGCCCAGAAGGCGCCGGTCAGCATCGCGACGACCACGATCACGAAGATGTGCAGCGGGCCGGGCAGCTCGATCGAGGCGCCGACGAGCGCCGAGACCATCGCGGCGAGCCGGTACTGGCCGTCGACACCGATGTTGAACAGGTTCATCCGGAAGCCGACGGCGACGGCCAGGGCTGCCAGGTAGTAGATCCCCGTCTGGTTGACGATCAGGACCTGGATGTCGGCGAACCCGGCGTTCTCGATCATCAGCCGGATCGGCTCGATCGGGTCGAGGCCCGTCGCGAGCAGCACCAGCACGGTGAGCACGAACGAGGAGACCAGGGCGAGCACCGGTCCCGCCGCGCCCAGGATCAGCTTGTCCTTGTCGAACTTCATCATCGGGCGTCACCGTCTTCGGGCTCTTCGTTGCCTTCGAGGTGACCGCTGGCCGCGCCGGTCATGGCGGAGCCCAGCTCCTCGGGCGTGATGGTGGCGGGGTCGGCGTCCGCGACGAGCTTGCCGCGGTACATGACCCGGAGGGTGTCGGAGAGGCCGATCAGCTCGTCGAGGTCGGCGGAGATCAGCAGCACTGCCAGGCCCTCGCGGCGTGCGTCCCGGATCGCGTCCCAGATCTGCGCCTGCGCGCCGACGTCCACACCACGGGTGGGGTGGGCGGCGATCAGGAACTTGGGCGCGTGGCTCATCTCGCGGCCGACGATCAGCTTCTGCTGATTGCCGCCGGAGAGGGAGGCCGCGGTGACGTCGATGCCGGGCGTGCGCACGTCGTACTCGCGCACGATCCGCTCGGTGTCCTTACGGGCGGCCTTCGGGTCCAGGATGCCGCGCTTGGAGTTGGGCGCCTCGGAGACGTGGCCGAGGATGCGATTCTCCCAGAGGGGGGCCTCCAGGAGCAGGCCGTGGCGGTGGCGGTCCTCGGGGATGTAGCCGATGCCGCCCTCGCGGCGCTTGCGCACCGAGACCTTGGAGATGTCCTGGCCGTCGAGGGTGATCACGCCGGAGTCCGGGGTGGCCATGCCCATCAGGGCCTCGATCAGCTCGGTCTGGCCGTTGCCCTCGACTCCCGCGATCCCGAGGATCTCGCCCTTGTGGATCGTGAGGGAGATGTCGTCGAGGAGCTTGCGGCCCATGGCCGTCTCCTCCAGCACGACGATGGTCTTGGCCGGGTCCGGCGGGGCGGCGCTGGTCAGCGGGGCGCCCGAGACGCCGCTCTCGACCAGGGTCAGGTTCCGCACGGAGAGCATCGGGACGGTGGTGACCGTCGACTCGCGGGTCTCCGGCGAGGGCAGCTCGCTGCCGACCATCAGCTCGGCGAGCTGCTTGGTGGTGGCGGTCTTCGGGTCGGCGGTGCCGACCGTGGTGCCCCGGCGGATGACGGTGATGTCGTCGGCGACCTTCAGGACCTCGCCCAGCTTGTGCGAGATGAAGATGACGGTCAGGCCCTCGGACTTGAGCTCGCGCAGGTTGTCGAAGAGCGCGTCGACCTCCTGCGGGACGAGCACGGCGGTCGGCTCGTCGAGGATGAGGATCTTCGCGCCGCGGTAGAGGACCTTGAGGATCTCCACGCGCTGCCGGTCGGCGACGCCGAGGTCCTCGACGAAGGCGTCGGGGCGGACCCCGAGGCCGTACGCGTCGGAGATCTCCTGGATCTTCTTCCGCGCCTTGGCGCCGATGCCGTAGAGCTTCTCGCCGCCGAGGACGACGTTCTCCAGGACGGTGAGGTTGTCCGCGAGCATGAAGTGCTGGTGCACCATGCCGATGCCGCGCGCGATGGCGTCACCGGGGCTGGAGAAGGTGACCTGCTGGCCGTCGACCGCGATGGTGCCCTCGTCCGGCTTCTGCATGCCGTAGAGGATCTTCATGAGGGTCGACTTGCCGGCACCGTTCTCGCCGATGAGGGCGTGCACGGTGCCCTTGCGGACCGTGATGGCGATGTCCTTGTTGGCGACGACGCCAGGAAATCGCTTGGTGATGCCGTGCAGTTCTACGGCAGGGGGGCTGGACGCGTTGATGACGCACTCTCCTTGGCCGGAAGGAGTGGGAGCAGGAGGGCAGGGCGGGGCGGGGCGAAGTTATCGTGCCAGGGAGACATCTACACGCGTAGCGCTGCCGAAAAATGAAAACCCGTACGGGAATGGGGCCCGGCCCCGGTGGGGGTCCCACCGTTGCCGGGCCTTGGGTCGATGACCAGGGCGTCCTTACGGAGCGGTCTTGACCGTGATCTTGCCGTCGATGATGTCCTTCTTCGCCTTGTCCACCGCGGCGATGAGGTCCGTCATCTCCTTGTACTTCGGGTTGGAGTCGGCCAGGGCGACGCCGTCCGTGGCGAGGCCGTAGCGAACCTCACCGGACTGCGGCTTGCCGTCCTGGACCGACTTGATCACGTTGAAGACGGAGTCCGAGACGTCCTTGGTGACCGAGGTCAGGATGCTGTCCTTGTACGAGGCCAGACCCGGCTGGTTGTACTGGTCGGAGTCGACACCGATCGCCCACTTGCCGGCGGCCGAGGCGGCCTCGATCGAGCCCGAGCCGGCCAGGCCGGCGGCGGCGTAGATCACGTCGGCGCCCTTGTCGAGCTGGCCCTGCGCGGCGGCCTTGCCGAGGTCGGGCTTGGAGAAGCCGTCGAAGTTCGGCGGCTGGGTCAGGTACTGGACGAGCACCTTCGCCTTGGGGTTGGTGTCCTTGACGCCCTGCGCGAAGCCCGCCTCGAACTTCTTGATCAGCGGAACCTCGACACCGCCGATGAAGCCGACCGTGCCGGTCTTGGACGCCTTGGCGGCGGCGACGCCGGCCAGGTAGGAGCCCTGCTCCTCGTTGAAGACGAGGTTGGCGATGTTCGGGCCGGTCTTCGACGTGTCGTCGATGAGGCCGAAAGTGGTCTTCGGGTAGGCCTTGGCGACCTTCTCGATGGCCGGGGCGTAGGCGAAGCCGACACCGATGACCGGGTTGTTCCCGGCGCGGGCGAGCGCGGTGAGGCGCTGCACCTTGTCGGCGTCGCCCTCACCCTCGGAGGGCTCGGCCTCGGAGCCCTTGACACCGAGCTCGTCCTCGGCCTTCTTCAGGCCCGCGTAGGCGGCGTCGTTGAAGGACTGGTCGCCACGGCCGCCGATGTCGTACGCGATGGCGGCCTTCGTCGCCTTCGCGGTCGAGCTCGGGCTGGAGCCGGAGTCCGTCGAAGACTTGCCACACGCGGTGGCGGAGAGGGCGAGCGCCGCGGAGGCGATGCCCACGGTCGTGATCCTGGTGATCCGGCGCAAGAGGAGGTCCCTTCAAGACTGACCGAAAGCGCCTCTTCCGGCGCTGGTTTCGCGGCGATCGTAACGCGCGTAGATGTCAGTTAAAGACCCGTTCATCAGTCGTTATCGGATCGTCGCCAGCGAGCACATCCAGCACACGCCAAACCTTCCCCATGGGCAAGCCCGCCACGCCGAACGGCCGGATGACCCCCCGAGCGCGCCGATAGGTGACACGGATCACGCCCGCCCGCGCCACTGGACTCCGGGGCAGGCGGGGCGCCCTATCGGACTCTGACGCGACGCGCATCTGATGAGCCCTTCGAGGCTCGGCGGACTCCGGGTTCGTCCCGGAGACCGCCGGCGTTTTCAGGCGCCCCGTGCGTCCAGCAGGGCCGCGGCCGTGAAGAGTTCCACCGCCGTGTCGATGCAGCGTTCGTCCACGTCGAAGTCGCCCGCGTGCAGGTCGCGGACGCGGGTGTCGCCGGGGGTGCGGACGCCGAGGCGGGCCATGGCGCCGGGGACGTGCTCCAGGTACCAGGAGAAGTCCTCGCCGCCGAGGCTCTGCTCGGTGTCCTCGATCGCGTACGGTCCGCGGCGGGCGGTCATCGCGTCGGCGAGCAGATCGGTGACGACCGCGTCGTTGACGACCGGGGGGACGCCCCGCACGTAGTTCACGGTCGACTTCGCGCGGTGCAGGGTCGCGATCTCGTCGATCGCCGCGTGGACCAGGTCGGGCGCCTCCCGCCAGGTCGGCAGGTCGAGGCAGCGGACGGTGCCGGAGAGCTCGGCGTGCTGCGGGATGACGTTGCAGGCGTGGCCGGCCTCGATGCGTCCCCAGGTGACCGAGAGGCCCGAGCGGGCGTCGACGCGGCGGGCGAGGACGGCGGGGACGTCGGTGGCGATCCGGGCGGCGGCGGTCACGAGGTCGGTGGTGAGGTGCGGACGGGCGGTGTGTCCGCCGGGGCCGTCAAGGGTGACTTCCAGCCGGTCGCAGGCCGAGGTGATGGGGCCGGGGCGGAGCCCGATCTTCCCCGCGTCCACCCTGGGGTCGCAGTGGATGGCGATGATGCGGCCGACCCCGTCGAGCACGCCGGCGTCGACCGCGTCGGCCGCGCCGCCGGGCAGTACTTCCTCGGCGGGCTGGAAGAGGAGCCGTACGGCGTGCGGGAGGAGGCCCTGCCGGTCGAGTTCGGCGAGGACGAGTCCGGCGCCCAGGACGGTGGTGGTGTGGACGTCGTGTCCGCAGGCATGCGCGCGGTTGGCCACGGTGGAGCGGTAGGCGACGGTCTTCACGTCGGGGATCGGCAGCGCGTCGAGGTCGGCGCGGATCGCGAGCATGGGGTGGTGGCGGTCCGGGGTGCCGATGTCACAGATGAGCCCGGTGCCGCCAGGCAGGACCTTCGGCGCGAGGCCGGCCGCCTCCAGGCGGGCCTTGAGCGCGGCGGTCGTACGGAACTCCTGGTTGCCCAGCTCGGGGTGCATGTGCAAGTCCCTGCGGAAGGCGATCAGTTCGGCGCGCAGGGGTGCGGACAGCGTTCCGGGCAGGGTGACGGAGCCTGGCTCACGGGACTTCAACTGGTTCACCTTTTGAAGGGTAGGCCCCTCACATGGTCAACTGCCCGTTGATCACAAAAAGTTCAGCCCCTTAGGGGAAAGAATCTCGGTTTGGCAGGCATGAAGGCCCTTCCGTGTGGGTACGCTCGGCCGAATTCGGCCGGATTGGTCTGTCAGGCCGTTCCGGTGGCTCCTGTGGCACCGGTGGCGCCGGTGACCCGTGCCGTGAGCCGGTCGACCTCGTGGGCCGCCGTGCCCGCCACTCCGGACAGGAACCCCTGGGCGCGCGGCGACGCGGTCGCCCGCAGCCACTCGGGCGCGACCTCGATGACGGCGACCTTCACTCCCGTACCGGCGAGGGCCAGCGGCAGGGTGTGGACGACCGTGGACGGGAAGCTGACGACGGTTCGGCCGATCGGGCCGCGGCGGGCGATCAGCTCCAGGGGGAGATCGGGCCGGACCACCTGGAGGCCGGTCTCGACCGCGATGCGGTGCAGCTTCTCGGCGCTCTCGCGGCGGTGCGCGAAGTAGCGGGTCGCGCCGTGGGCGCGGGCCAGCTCCGCGACCACGCGCGCGTAGTGGTCGGCGTCGACGACGCCCGTCTCGACCAGCGAGGTGCCGACCAGGTCCGCGCCGCCGGTCAGCAGCGGGGGCCCGAAGCGGGTCCGGGTCCAGGCGTAGGAGTTCTCCGTGACCTCGATGCCGGGCGGGGCCTCGACGGGCAGCGACGTGAAGATCTCGACCGTACGGCCGCGGGCCGGGGCGAGCCGGCGCCGCGCCAGCGAGGTCACCGGGGCGAGGACCAGCTCGCGCGGGCCCAGGTTGCCCTTGCGGTGCCAGCGCACCAGGCGCTCGCCGCGGCCGAGCTGGGCGGCGAACTCCATGGTGGCGGTGCCGTCGTCGACCACCGTCAGGTGCCGGGGCGAGAAGAGCGACAGGAGCAGCTGTACGTAACGGGAGAACGGGTCGCCGATGATGACCCGCTCCGCCCGGCGCAGCGGCGGGGCGAGCTGCCGCAGGGTGCGGACGAGCGCGCCCCGGCCGCCGCGGGCCTCCTGCCAGCGGACGGTGAGGCCCTCGTCGCGGGCCAGCTGGGCCATCCGGCGCAGCTGGCCCCGCGACATGGGGTCGGTCGGCGAGAGGACGACGACCGTGAGGGGGGGCGTGGTGTGCGCCGCCCCCGGGGTGAGGGCGGGCTCTACGGGCGCCGCCCCCTCGGTGAGGGCGGCCTTTGCGGGCGCCGCCCCCTGGGTGAGGGCGGCCTTCGCGGGCGCCGCCCCCTGGGTGAGGGCGGGTGCCGCCCCGGGGGTGGTGGCGTCCGTGGTGCGGGACGCCGCGGCTGACGTGCCGACGGGCTCGTCCGGAGCGGTCGCTCCGGGTGCGGGTGCCGCGCCGGGCGCCCGGTCGGGCGCCTGCGTGTGCGCCCATTCCAGGACGTTGAGGAGCTGGACCGGGCTCTCGACGAACGCCAGCTGCCCGGTCATGCGGCGACGAGCCCCTGGACCCGGCGGAGCTTCTTCATCGGGCCGAGCTCCGACTCGTAGACCTTCTTGACGCCGTCGCCGAGGGCGGTCTCGATGGTGCGGATGTCGCGGACCAGGCGCTGGAGGCCCTGCGGCTCGACCGAGGCGGCCTGGTCGGAGCCCCACATGGCGCGGTCGAGGGTGATGTGGCGCTCGACGAAGGTGGCGCCGAGGGCGACGGCGGCGAGGGTGGTCTGCAGGCCGGTCTCGTGGCCGGAGTAGCCGATCGGGACGTTCGGGTACTCGTCCTTCAGCGTGTTGATCACGCGGAGGTTGAGCTCCTCGGCCTTGGCCGGGTAGGTCGAGGTGGCGTGGCAGAGGAGGATGTTGTCCGAGCCGAGGACCTCGACCGCGTGGCGGATCTGCTTCGGGGTGGACATGCCCGTGGAGAGGATGACCGTACGGCCGGTGGCGCGCAGGGAGCGGAGGAGCTCGTCGTCCGTGAGGGAGGCGGAGGCGACCTTGTGGGCGGGGACGTCGAACTTCTCCAGGAAGGCGACGGCCTCGGTGTCCCACGGGGAGGCGAACCAGTCGATGCCGCGCTTGGCGCAGTGCTCGTCGATGGCGCGGTACTCGTCCTCGCCGAACTCCACGCGGTGGCGGTAGTCGATGTACGTCATCCGGCCCCAGGGGGTGTCGCGCTCGATGTCCCACTGGTCGCGCGGGGTGCAGATCTCCGGGGTGCGCTTCTGGAACTTGACGGCGTCACAGCCGGCCTCGGCGGCGACGTCGATGAGCGCGAGGGCGTTCTCGAGCTCGCCGTTGTGGTTGATGCCGATCTCGCCCGTGATGTAGACGGGCTGACCCGGGCCGGCGGTCTTCTCGCCGAAGGTGCGCAGACGAGTGCTCATGGTGCTGTTCCTTACGAGTTGGGGATGCGGGGTGCGGGGGTGTCGAGCTCGGGTCCGAGGAGCCAGGCCGCGATCTCGCGGATCGCTCCGAAGCCGCCAGGGGTGGCGGTGACCGCGCGGGCCGCGGCCCGTACGGAGTCGTGGGCGCTGCTCACCGCGACGGGCCAGCCGACGAGGTGGAAGCAGGGCAGGTCGTTGACGTCGTTGCCGGCGTAGAGCACGCGCTGCGGGTCGATGCCCTCGGCGTCGCACCACTCCTTGAGGGCCCGGTCCTTGCGGTCGATGCCGTGCAGGACGGGGATCTTGAGCTTGCGGGCGCGGGCGGCGACGACGGCGTTCTGTTCGGTGGAGAGGATGAGGACGGGGAGTCCGGCGCGGCGCAGGGCCGCGATGCCGAGGCCGTCGCCGCGGTGCGCGGAGACGAACTCGCGTCCCTCGGAGTCGAGGTGGACCCGGTCGTCGGTCTGGGTGCCGTCGAAGTCGAGGACGACGGCGTCGATGTCGGCGAAGCCCGGGGTGGCGGGCTCGTCGAGGAGCGGCGCGAGGGCCTTGGCGCGGGCGAGGTCGTGCGGGTCGTCGATCTCCAGGACCCGGGCGGGGTCGGTGACGACGAGCGCGGTACGGCCGAAGAAGCGGTGTCCGTGGGTACGGAAGCCGGCCGCGTCCATGGCGTAGACGGCCCCGGTCTCCAGGTACTCGGGCTCCCGGTCCTGGCGGCGGGGGCGGTGCGCCTTGTCGTGGTTGACGCCCTCGGCGCCGTCGTCGACCGTGTCGCGCCAGAGGAAGCCGTGGGACGGGGCGGCCGTGAAGGCGGTGTCGGCGGCGCCCGAGGTGACGCGCTCGACGGTCTCGGCGACCTCGGCGGAGGTGAGGAAGGGGCTCGTGCACTGGACGAGGAGGACGACGTCGGCCGGCCGGCCGTGGGTGGCCTCGAAGGCGTCCATCGCGTGCAGGACGGCGGCCTCGCTGGTCGCGGTGTCGCCCGAGATCCCGGCGGGGCGGTGCACGGCCTCGGCTCCGGCGGTGCGGGCCGCCACCGCGATGGCGGCGTCGTCGGTGGAGACCACGACATGGGTGACCGGGCGGGCGCCGAGGCAGGCGCGGACGGCGCGGGCCACGAGCGGGACGCCCGCCACCGGGGCGAGGTTCTTGGCGGGGACGCCCTTCGAGCCGCCCCTCGCGGGGATCACGGCGAGCACGGTGGCGGTGTGCTGCGGGGTCGGCGTGGCGGCGGTCGTCATCAGAGTTCTCCCAGCCGGCGGATGACGGGGGCCACGCGCTGCACGCCGTGCCGGTACGCGCCGCGCGCCGCGTCCCGGACGATCCGGCGGAGGCCGCTCTCGCGGGGCTCCTGCGCGGTGACGTCCAGGCGGTGGCGGGCGAGGATCCCGGGCAGATAGCCGGGGGCCGTCTCCGCTGTGTAGTAGGGGGTGATCGGGGGCAGCGCGGGGAGCGCCAGGAGTGCGGCGACCCGGTCGCGGGCCGCGTCGAAGGCCTCTTCGTACGGGCTGTCGGACGCCACGCCCTGCCGGGCGAGCCAGGTCTCGTCCGGTGTCGGGACGAGTCCCTTGTCGAGCGCCTCGAAGGAGGCGAGCAGGCCGGAGCCGACGAAGTGGTGGTTGCCGAGCGGCTCGCGGACCCCGAGGTCGGTGAGGATCGCGGTGGGGATCCGGCGGTGCAGGGCTTCGAGCGCGGCCGTGGAGGAGACGGTGACCAGGAGGTCGGTGCGGTCGAGGACCTCGCCCATGTGCCCGTACACGAGCCGGAAGTTGGCGGGCGGATCGAGGTCGCGGACCAGCTTCTGGAAGGGGTACTCCTCCAGGTGCGTGGTGTGTTCGCCCGGCTTGGAACGGAGCTTGAGGAGCACCTCGCGGCCCGGGTGGAGCCGTGCGTGCCGGATCAGCCGGTCCAGGACGTAGCCGCGCTCGGCCCGGGTGGCGGGCACGGACGGCTGGGCGGCGAAGACGAGGGTGTCGCGGCCGGCCTCGGGGGTGTGCGGGGCGCCGCCCAGGAAGGGCAGCGCGGCCTCGACGACCGAGTCGGAGCCGGCGCCCACGCCCTCGTAGACGGCGCGGAAACGCTCGGCGTCGTGCCGGGAGTTGGCGAGGACGACGTCGGCGCCGTGGCGCAGGAGGAGCCCGTCGGTGAGCTTCTCGTAGACCACGCCGACGTAGCCGGTGACGATCACCGGGCGCCGTGCCAGGGCCAGATCGGCCAGACCCTGGAGGACGGCGCGGACGGTGCCGCCGACCAGGGCGAGCACGATGACGTCGTATCCCTGTCCGCGTTCCGCCGCGTCCCGTACGGCACGGAGGAACTCCGCGCCCGTCACCTCGCGCGGGGTGGTCGTGGACACCCCGGTCTCGGCGAGTTGGCGCGGGGTGGGTGTGGCCCGTCCGCGCAGGACGAATCCGGTGGGTTCGGCTGTCGCCGTGGTGATGCGGCGCGCCGTGAGGGCGCCCCATTTCCACCGGGTGTCGGAGTCGGCGAGTACGGCTACTCGTACTGCCTCGTTGGTACTTGCTGGCACGTCGAGGACGCTAGAAGGGCATTTCGCTTTCCGGCCCAACTGAGACACAACAACGGGTGAACAGCGCCTCTCCGACGTGTTAAACAGGTCGGATTCCGGCCGCAATCGGGCCCGACAGAGGCCGGATATCCTTGCGGGTAAAGGCGGTTAATCGGCCCGCCGCTTGGTGTTCACCGAATATCCCCCCACCGGTCGGGGGGAGTGCCGGGTCGACGCCTAGCGTCGGCGACGTGGTCAAGCTCTCCGTGGTCGTGCCGTTCTTCAACGTGCAGACATATGCCCCCGACACCCTCACCAGCCTGCGTGCCAACGCCCGCGAGGACTTCGAGTTCCTCCTTGTCGACGACTGCTCGTCCGACGGGACTCCCGAACTCCTCGAACGGGCCGTACGCGACGTCCCGGGTGCCGTCCTGCTCAGGCACGCACGCAACGAAGGACTCGCCACCGCCCGCAACACGGGCCTGGACGCGGCCCGCGGCGAGTACGTGACCTTCCTCGACGGGGACGACTGGCTCTCCGCCGGCTACTACGGGCGGCTCGTCGCCGCCATGGACGAGCTGGGGTGCGACTTCCTGCGCACCGGCCACGTCTCCGTCTCCGGCCGCAGCCGCAAGGTCCGCGGGGTCCCGGTCCCCCGCCTCGGCGAGGTGCTCGACCCGCGCGGCGCGATACTGCCCGCCCACCGGACGACCTCCGTCGACTACCCGTACGCGTGGGCCGGGATCTACCACCGGCGGCTTCTGGAGCGCGGGCTCCTCCACTTCCCGCACGGCCTGCGGACGGCCGAGGACCGGCCCTGGATCTGGAAGCTGCACCGCGAGGCGGAATCGTTCGCGGCGATCGGGGAACTCGGCGTCTTCTACCGGCGCGGGGTCGCGACCTCGCTCACCCAGATCGGCGACGTCCGGCAATTGGATTTCATCCGCGCATTCGACCTGGTGATCGAGGAAACGGCGAAGGACCGGGACGCGGACCTTCTTCTCCCCAAAGCCGTCCGCACCTATTGCGCGCTGATTTCCCATCACATCGGCGGGATCGGACGATTCGAACCCGAGGTGGCGCGCCTGTTGAAGGCGATGAGCGCGGGCGCGCTGCGCCGGATGCCGCAGGGGGTCCTCGACGAGGCCCTGGCGGCGATGGGCGGGGACCGCGCGACGATGCTCCGCAAGCTGCGGAAGCAGCGCCCGGCACCGCCACCGGCGGCACCGGATCCGACACCCGTGTCGGTGTCGGTGACCACGGCGGAGACGGTGTCGGCACCGGTCTCCGGCACCGCCGCGACCCGTTCCCCGGAGGTGGCGGCGTGAGCGCGCGACGTACGACCCAGATCTTCTGCGCCTCCACCCTCTACGGAGCGGCGACCCTGGCCGCCGCGCTGGACAGCGGCTGCTTCGGCCGGGCCGACCGCCGGATCCTGCTCGTCACCAACAACGCCGCCGTCCCGGAGACCACGCCCGCCCTCGACGAGGCCGAGGGCTTCGAGCGGCTGCGCGGCCGCTTCGACTCCGTCCTGTCCTGGAACGAGACGATCTCCCCGCTCCACCCCGCCGGCTGGACGCCCCGGGGACAGGACATGCCGATGCTCCAGCGCCATCTGCGGCGGATCTGGGACCTCGGCGACGACCGGGTCGAGCTCGCCCTGGAATCCCTCCAGGTGACCCCCGCCCTCGCCATCGCCCACCTGCTGCCCGACGCGCCGATCACGGTGTACGCCGACGGGCTGATGAGCTACGGGCCGACCCGCAACAAGATCGACCCGCTGATCGGCGGGCGGGTGCGCGGACTGCTCCACCTGGACCTCGTCCCCGGGCTCGAACCGCTGCTGCTCGCGGAGTTCGGCGCGGTCCCGCGGGCCGTACCGGTGGAGGCCTTCACGAAGGTCGTCGAGGAGCTGTCCGGGCCGGTCGCGGCGACGCCCGAGGAGGGCCCCGCGCTCCTCCTCGGCCAGTACCTGGCCGCCCTGAAGCTGCTCACCGCCGCCGAGGAGGAGGAGCTCCACCTGCGGATGGTCCGCGGGGCGATCGCCCGGGGCCACCGGAAGCTCGTCTTCAAGCCGCACCCGACGGCCCCGGACACCTGGACGCGGACGCTCGTGGACGAGGCGGCGCGGCTCGGTGCCGAACTGACCGTCGAGGACCGGCCCGTACTCGCCGAGGTGCTCTACCGCGAGCTGCGGCCCGCGCTCGTGGTCGGCTGCTTCTCCACGGCACTGCTCACGGCGCACTCCTTCTACGGACTGCCGGTCGCCCGGGTCGGTACGGACACGCTCCTGGAGCGGCTCACCCCGTTCCCGAACAGCAACCGGATCCCGCTCACCGTGGTGGACGCGGTCGTCCAGCCCCTGGAGGAGGGCGGCGCGGACGAGCCGGCCGGGCCGGCCCTGGACGTGGCCGAGCTGAACGACCTGGTCGCCGCGGTCGGCTTCGCGATGCAGCCGAAGATCCGGGCCGACCTGCGGGAGGCCGCGGCACGCCACCTGTCGGGCCCGCACGCCGAGCGCACCCGGCACCACTTCACCCGCCGGCGCCTGACCGTCCTGAACCTGCCGGGCGGCCTCCCCCTGCCCCGGCATCCGCAGGTCCGCCGCCTGGCGCGCCGCGCGCTGCGGCTCCGCAAGGAGCTGCGGAAGCGCGGCACCGCCCGGAAGTAGGCGGCCGAAGAGAGGAGGGGCCCGGGAACCCGTGCGGGGGTCCCGGGCCCCTCCCCCGTCACGTCAGGCGCGGACGATCGACTCCTGGATCTCCGTCACCCACCGCGACCGGTCCTCCGGGCACTCCAGGTACAGCTCGCGCGCGTAGCGCTCCGACGCGTAGCCGTTGGTCTCCATCCAGCGGGCCAGGGTCTGCGCGGTCGGCAGGATGTCGTCCATCGAGCCCCGGTGGACGATGGTCGCGGCCTGCTCGATGCCGGGCAGGACGTGCACCAGGACACCCTCCACGGCCGTCCCCTCGGGGACCGTCATGCCGGCGTGCACGAGGACCGAGCCGTCCCCCCTGCCCGCGTCCTCGTAGTACGCGATCCCCGGACCGAATCCGGTGACGCCCGCGGCTTCGAGGCGGCCGCACAGCTCGCCGTACAGCGGCCCGATGGCCGGGCCGATGTCGTGCGGGCCGAAGCTCGCGGCGACCGTGCTCAGTTCGGCGATCCGCACGGCGGGGATCTTCTTGACGACGACGTCCTGGGTGGACATGCGTCCCTCCGTCTCGATGGCTCGGAGCCGTGCGCCGACCTGGGTGAGCCGGGCCCGCGCCGCCTCCAGGGCCGCTTCCAGCTCGGCCTGGCGCAGACGCAGCATGCCCCGCAGCTCGTCCGCGTCGATCTGCTCGTCGAGGATCGCCCCCACCTGTTCGAGGGTGAAGCCGAGGTCCTTGAGCGCGATGACGCGATTGAGCCGGGCGAGCTGCTCCCCGGTGTAGAAGCGGTAGCCCGTGTGCGGGTCGACCCGGGCCGGGCGCAGCAGTCCGATCGCGTCGTAGTGACGCAGCATGCGGACCGACACCCGCCCGTGCCGGGCGAAGTCTCCGATGGTGAACATGACGACTCCTACGGAACGGCCTCACACGGTGTCAGGGTCAACCGGCCGCCCCGGCCCAGGGTCAGCGCACGCCCCGGCCCAGGGTCAGCGCACGCCCCGGCGCCGAGGGTCAGCGCACGCCCCGGCGCCCAGGGTCAGCGCACGCCCCGGCGCCCAGGGTCAGCGGACGCCCCGGCCCAGGGTCAGGCGGCGCTGCTGAGCGAGAGCTTCGCGGCGAAGCCGAGGAAGAGCGCGCCCGCCGCGGAGGTCGCCCCGGCGGACAGCCGGCGACGGCTCCGGAACGCGGCGGCGAGCCGCGTCCCGCCGAATATCAGCGTCGTCAGGTACACGAAGCTGCCGATCTGGAGCAGTGTCCCGAGCACCAGGAAGGACAGGGCCGGGTAGGCGTATCCGGGATCGACGAACTGCACGAAGAACGAGATCAGGAAGAGGATCGCCTTCGGGTTGAACAGGCTGATGATCAGCGCGCGGCGGTACGGACGCTCGACCGGCCCGGCCGACGGCTGGTCCGCGTCGTCCGCCGCGTCGCCCCGGCCGCGCCACATCGCCCAGGCGGCCCGCAGCATCCCATACGCCATCCAGACCAGGTAACCCGCGCCCGCGTACTTGACGATGGTGAAGAGGAGCGGGGTGGTCTGGAGGAGCGAGGCCGCGCCGAGGGCGGCCAGTGTCATCAGGACCGCGTCGCCGGTGAAGACTCCGGCGGCGGCCTTGTACGCGGTCCGCGTGCCCTTGCGGGCGGCGACGGAGAGCACGTACAGCGAGTTCGGCCCCGGCAGAAGGATGATGAGGACGAGCCCCACGAGATAGGTCGGCAGATCGGTGACACCCAACATGAAGCGGAGTGTCGCACACGAGTACGACACTCCGCTGTGACCTGCGTCTACGTGTCCTGGGCGGAAGCTAGAAGGCGTCGGTGGGGACGTACGTGCCCCACACCTCGCGCAGGGCGTTGCAGACCTCGCCGACGGTCGCCCGCGCCTTGAGCGCGTCCTTCATCGGGTAGAGGACGTTGTCCGTGCCCTCCGCCGCCTTCTTCAGCTCGACCAGGGCCGCGTCGACGGCCGTCTGGTCGCGCTCGGCGCGGAGCTTGGCGAGGCGTTCGGCCTGCTGGGCCTCGATCGCCGGGTCGACACGGAGGGGCTCGTAGGGCTCCTCGACGTCGATCGTGTACCGGTTGACACCGACGACGACCCGCTCGCCACTGTCGGTCTCCTGCGCGATCCGATACGCCGAGCGCTCGATCTCGCCCTTCTGGAAACCCCGCTCGATCGCCGCGACCGCGCCGCCCATGTCCTCGACCTTGGCCATCAGCTCAAGCGCCGCGGCCTCCACGTCGTCCGTCATCTTCTCGACCACGTACGAACCCGCGAACGGATCCACCGTCGCCGTCACATCCGTCTCGTACGCGAGGACCTGCTGCGTCCGCAGCGCCAGACGCGCCGACTTGTCCGTCGGGAGCGCGATCGCCTCGTCGAAGGAGTTCGTATGCAGCGACTGCGTTCCGCCGAGAACCGCCGCCAGGCCCTGGACGGCGACGCGGACCAGGTTCACCTCCGGCTGCTGGGCGGTCAGCTGGACGCCGGCGGTCTGCGTGTGGAAGCGGAGCATCAGCGACTTGGGATTCTTCGCACCGAACTCCTCCTTCATCACCCGCGC